>JAFUWM010000349.1 GCA_017483425.1 Lachnospiraceae bacterium
AGATATCCTCTGACATACGCATGTCTGTCTCCTTCAAAGTAATTCTCCAGAAAGCTTCTTCTGTCCGCCTCATGAACCTGGGGCAGAAGCATCATGGTCTTCTCAGGGGTATCGGACTCCCCGCTGTTCCTATTTTTAATTGACGTTATCAGTCCTATTATGAATAACAGAGCTGCCGACAGCGCCAGATATGTGACCATGACCCCGTCCGTGTAGTCATTCGCAAGGTTGCCCTTGTCTATGCTGGAGCTTGAAAACAGATAGGAAAAGACATACATAAGCGATGCGTCACCGCCCATCCCGGTGATGACCAGGGAGATCACATAATATGAAGCCGTATATAATCCCCACATTACAAGGGTCAGAAAGAGCAGCCTTTTCTTATTCATCCTGATCACTATATCCCTGAATGCCGTGATTATCGACCAGAAAAAGAACATAAGCGTAAGCTCTATCTTTTCATTAAATATCCCTGTGAAAGTCCTGATTATCTTTTTGACACTGCGCCTTGCGAATGTCACGACCGCAAGCATCACGATCGCAACAAGCGATAATATCACATAAAAGATGGCGGATCTCCCGGCATCATCCGAAGTTCCGGGACTTATAAGATAAAGGAGCAGGTAGATGAATCCTACGACGATGACATCCAGTATCCTGTCCACAATGACCGTGGCAAAAGCAAATGAAAAGCCGTTTTTCATCTTGCGTCCGACAATGTAGGCCCTCAGCAGATCCCCCAGCCTGAAAGGAACCGCAAGGTTTACGATATAGCCTGCGGCAAGCGCTTCATTAAAAACAGAAAGCTTCACATCCTCATAAAAGTCCGAAAACTGCTTCTGCCTCAGCGACTTAACCATATGTCCCGCGATGATCAGTATGATTGCTGTTGCAAACAAAAAAAAGCTCATGGTGCTATGATACCACACCATGAGCCTTTTTTTAAGCCAAAGGGCTTATTTTGCATCCTTGATAGAGAAGCTCATGCGTCCCATGCGATCCTTGCCAAGACACTTCACCTTGACATGGTCGCCGAGAGTGAGCACATCCTCCACACGGTTTATCCTGTGATCCGCGATCTTTGAGATATGTACCATACCCTCCTTGCCGGGAGCGAACTCCACGAATGCGCCAAACTCCTTGATGGATACGACGGTTCCCTCATAGAACTGTCCCTCCTCGTAGTCTGACGCGATCATCTGTACCATCTCGATCGCCCTGTCCATATTCTCCTGATCAGTGCCGCATACCGATACTGCTCCGTCATCCGTGATATCAATCTTGACTCCGGTGCGCGCGATGATCTCATTTATCGTCTTGCCGCGCTGTCCTACCACATCACCGATCTTCTCGGGATCGATAGTGATCTGTATGATCTTGGGCGCGTACTTTGAAACCTGCTTTCTAGGCTCAGCGATAGCGGGAGTCATGATCTCATTCATGATATAGTCCCTTGCTTCGTGACACTGCCTTATAGCCTGCTCCACGATAGGACGTGTAAGGCCGTGGATCTTGATATCCATCTGGATAGCCGTGATACCCTCATGGGTTCCAGCTACCTTGAAGTCCATATCGCCAAAGAAATCCTCAAGTCCCTGTATATCCGTAAGTACGATGAAATCATCATCCGTATCACCTGTCACAAGTCCGCAGGAGATACCTGCCACCTGCTTTTTAAGCGGTACTCCCGCAGCCATGAGAGCCATGCAGGAAGCACAGACTGAAGCCTGTGATGTGGAGCCGTTTGACTCAAAGGTCTCCGATACCGCACGGATAGCATACGGGAACTCCTCCTCGGAGGGAAGCATCGGCACAAGCGCTTTCTCTGCAAGCGCGCCGTGTCCTATCTCACGACGGCCGGGACCTCTTGAAACCTTGGTCTCGCCGACGGAATATGACGGGAAGTTATACTGATGGATGTATCTCTTCTCCGTGATATTATTATCAAGGCCGTCAACCTTCTGCTTCTCTGAGAGCGGTGCCAGCGTCACTATATCGCAGATCTGGGTCTGTCCTCTTGTAAACATAGCTGAACCGTGAGTCCTCGGGATTATATCGATCTCAGCCGCGAGAGGTCTTATCTGCTTTATCTCCCTGCCGTCAGGTCTCTTGTGATCCTTAAGGATCATCTTTCTCACGGTCTTTTTCTGATACTGATATACGGCATCCGGCACGAGGGCAAGCCATTCTTCATTATCGGCAAGAGCCTCAGTGATCTTTGCCTGAACCTCATCCACTGCAGCCTCACGAGCCTGCTTGTCATCATTGAATACTGCCTTCTCCATCTCCTCAGGCGGCACAATCTTCTTTATCTCATCAAAAAGCTCCTCAGGTATAGCGCATGATACATAGTCATGCTTCTCCTTGCCTTCCTTAGCCGCTATCTCCTTAAAGAACTCTATGACCTTAAGGTTCACGTCATGAGCCATGTATATCGCCTCAAGCATCTTGTCATCCGGTATCTCATTGGCGCCTGCCTCGATCATGATGACCTTCTGCCCTACTGACGCAACCGTTAACTCGAGATCACCCTCATCCCAGTCTTTCTGTGAAGGATTTACTATGAACTGTCCGTCCTTCATGCCGACCTGCGTCATAGCGCACGGACCGTCAAAAGGAATATCCGATATCGTAGTTGCAAGCGACGCTCCGAGCATGCCGACAAGCTCAGGCCTGCACTCAGGATCAACTGCCATGACCATGCAGTCAAGTGTTATGTCATTTCTGTAATCCTTAGGGAAAAGAGGCCTCATAGGTCTGTCAATGACGCGGCTTGTAAGTACCGCATTCTCCGAAGCCTTGCCCTCCCTCTTATTGAATCCGCCGGGCATCTTGCCCACCGAATAAAACTTCTCCTCATACTCAACCGAGAGGGGGAAGAAATCTATGCCGTCTCTGGGTGCCTTTGAAGCTGTTGCCGTGCAGAGCACCGTGGTATCCCCATAGCGCATGAAAGCACAGCCGTTTGCCTGCTTGCCGACCCTCCCTATGTCGATAGAAAGCGTCTTTCCTGCAAGCTCCATTGTGTAAGTTCTGTAATCTGCCATTTAGTCTCTCCTTCTGCCGCGGATAGCGGTCTTCTTTCTTTCACTTCTCACACATCAAAAAGGGGCAGGAAATAAATCCTGCCCTTAATACACTACTTACGGATACCAAGCCTTTCTATGATAGACCTGTATCTTTCGATATCCTTCGCCTTAAGATAATCAAGAAGTCCTCTTCTCTTACCTACCATCTTCAAAAGCCCGCGCCTTGAATGATGGTCATGCGTATTGAGCTTCAAGTGCTCCGTGAGCTCCCTGATACGCTCAGTGAGTATCGCGATCTGCACCTCGGGTGAGCCTGTATCCCCGGGCTTTGTCGCATACTTCTCGATGATCTCAGTCTTCTTTTCCTTTGTAATCATATCTGTCTCCTTTTCCGCAGCGTATAAATACTGCTCTCCTGCACCATACACCTGGCAGACCGTATCGCCTGTACCCTGACAGACCCTGTATAGAGACTACCCGATCCACTAAGCATAGGTATCTAAAACAACCTGCATATACTAACACAGAAACATTCCAAGGTCAAATCACTTGTTAAGGCAGTATCCGCCTTACCGCATATGGTGTGCGGTAGGTTGCGTTGCTGACTTTTATGCCGGTACGTTTGTTTGAGGCGTTTACTATCTGTCCGTTGCCTATATAGATGCCGACATGGTTCACGGTACCGCCCTTGCCGTAGAATACAAGATCACCGGGCTTGGCGTTCGACAGCGATATCTTGGTTCCGACCCTGGCCTGCTCTCTTGAGGTACGCGGCAATGAGTACCCGTATTTCCTGAATATAGACTGCACATAGCCCGAGCAGTCCGCGCCCTTGGTAAGACTCGTGCCGCCCCATACATAAGGATTTCCGATAAACTGCATAGCATAATTTACCAGCGATACCCTGACATCCGACACCCCCTCGCCGTACTGAAGCTCCTTTAAGGTCATTGCCTTGTCAAGCTCCTGTGATATGGTCACATATTCGGCGCTTACATAGCCCTCGTCTTCATCGATCTGTATCTTTACCCAAGGATCATCCTCTTCCCCCTCGGTTATATCAAGCTTCTCCTCTATGGGTACCATCGTGATGATGGCGGAATTAGTATTGGGCTGCTCCCTGACAAAGAGGGTCGTGGTGGTGACCGTAGCCACAAGCCTCATGACCTGCATGGCGCGGGTCTTTGCCTCATCTCCCGTAAGCAGGAATTCCGTACTCACATATCCGTCAACCTTGCCGGACTTGATATGAGCCCATGGGCCGTCTATCTCCTGTATCTCGCAGGCAGCGTTCTTTGTCATCTTGCCTACAAGCTCAGCCTCCTCATCTGCCTCCTTGCGCACATTCAGATGATCCGTAACGTTGGCTATACCGAGATTTGTATACCCCGCGATGACCTCCTCCTTCTGCACATTAAGAGAAGCCTTATATACAGACTCGATATCTCCCGATCCCGCCGTACTCGAGAGCACCCTGTCGGCAGACACAGTCTCCATCTTTCCCGTCTCCATCTGCCTCGTAGCCCCCGCTGTATACAGCTCCCCTGTCGTGGCAGCATAAGCAGACACACTCCGGAAGACCAATATAAAAAGCACGCTTAAAAGAGCATATTCAATTCTGCCTCTGCATTTTTCCATGAATAGAAATCCTATGCCCGCAGCGCCGCCTGCTTCACAGCCATATCCTCCTGCTCGGAATCCCTTATGGCATACGCGATATTCGTCGCGTGATCCGCAACCCTCTCAAGCCCCGAGATTATATCGGAAAAGAGCATCCCGGCTTCGGGTGTGCATTCATTCTTCTCAAGCCTCTCCACATGCCTGTTCTGAAGCTCGCGCTCTTTCACGTCTATCTTATCTTCAAGCTTCTGCACAAGAGCTATCTTCTCATCCACATTCCCGTTCCCGGCAAAGCAGTCCATCGCGTACTGCACGGTTTCATTCACCATCCCGAGAAGATCTCCCATCTCCCGCTGAGCCTCCTTTGAAAAGTTTACATTCCTCTCCATCCTCGTCCTTGCGGCATCCGCTACATTCTCTGCATGATCGCCTATGCGCTCTATATCGTTGGCTACATGGAAAAGCGCGCCTATCTGCCGTCTGTCGTCTACAGGCAGGTTCATCTGTCCGACCTTGACCAGATAATTTACTATCGCGTGATTCAGGAAGTTGATATTCTTCTCGACCTCATAGACCTCCTCGATATCCTCCTCATCAAGCGTTATGAGCGCGTTCATTGCCCTGTTTATATTCTCCGAGGCAAGGCTTCCCATACGCTCAAGCTCCCTTATGGCATCGACTACGGCGGTAGCGGGTGAAAATACGACATTCTCACCGATAAACTGAAGCGTATACTGTGCCCTGTATCCGACCTCCTCGTCCTCTCCGGGCACCGTAAGGTATGAAAGCTTCACAAGCTGCGCCGAGAAAGGCATCAGGATCACGACCTGAAATACCTTGAATATAGTATACGCGTTCGCGATCTCCCGCCCGAGATCATTCCCGCTTATAAGCTCCAGCATGGATATGACCTGACTTCCGAAAAACGTCAGTATGACATATATCACGGCACTTCCTATCAGATTGAAGTAAAGATGTATGAAAGCCGCCCTTTTAGCGTCCTTTTTACCCTGGAAGCTTGTAAGCAGGGCAGGCGCGCAGCCTCCTATGCTGCAGCCTAATATCATAAATAGGCAGATATGTATATCCAGAAGTCCTCCCTTGCACAGCAGGAGGATGATCGAAACCATTACGGATGAGCTCTCGATTATCGCGGTCAGAAGCGTGGTTACCGCTATCGCAAGCAGCGGGTTTTCCAAGGATCCGAGCACCGCCATCGCGCGGGCATTTTCCTTTACCCCCTCCATTGCTTCGGATATGGTCGTAAGTCCCGCAAAAATGACTCCGAAGCCCACAAATACCATTGCCCATTTCTTTACTGCGGTATTTTTTGTAAACATTACGGTGAGCATACCGCCAAGCAGGAATATAGGCGCGTACTCAGAGAGATTAAAGGATATCAGCTGGGTTGTAACTGTGGCTCCTACAGTGGCGCCGAAGATAACGCCCGCCGCCTGATACAGATCCATAAGGCCGGAATTGACAAAGGATACGACCATGACGGTACAGGCGCTTGAGGACTGAATGATCGCGGTAAACACCACGCCCACAAGCAGACCCATGAAACGGTTTGTCGTGATCCTCTCAAGTATGCCTCTGAGCTTGGCGCCTGCGGCATTTTCTATGCTGTCGCTCATGACCTTCATCCCGTACAGGAAAAGGCCGAGCCCGCCCATAAGCTGAAGTACGACGGCCGCGCTCATATACGCTCCTTACTATCTGAGGCCGCAAAACTTACGGCCTCACTTTCGGACACCGGATCTGCGATCTTTAGGATATCAGCTTTTATCTGTGTTTTTAGCATATCAATACTGTCAAACTTCATCTCCGGACGGATAAAGCTTAGAAGCCTTACCTCTATGTCCTGTCCGTAAATATCCTCTTCAAAACCCGGTATATGGGTTTCCACGGTTACCGCGTCATCATCCTTTACAGTAGGTTTTACGCCTATGTTGGTTATCCCCTTAAGCTTTCTGCCTCCGACAAATACCTCGGACCGGTACACTCCGTACGGCGGCATCAGCTTATCTTCATCAGGTATCAGATTAGCCGTCGGCATATCTATGGTTCTGCCAAGCATCCTGCCATGCTCTACCCTGCCATATATGGAATAAGGCCGTCCAAGCATGGCTCCGGCACGCTCCATGTCTCCGGATGCAACGGCATCCCTTACAAGCGTGGAGCTTATTTCCTGATCCCCGTACATGACCTTATCTATTTCAACCGCTCTGTAGCAAGGCTCTCCTCCGTGCTCAGATGAAAGCCGCTTAATCAGCGCCATATTGCCGGCTCCCTTATCTCCAAAAGAAAGATCAGCTCCTGCCGCGATAAGAGACGCATGGAGCCTTGTTACCAGCATATCTTTAACAAAGGCCTCCGGTTCATACGAAACAGTGTCTTTATTCACCGGCATGATATATACAAATTCAACTCCCGCTTCTTCAAAAAGCCTCAGCTTCTCGTCATTGGTAGTAAGGACTCTGCTCTTTTCTCCGGTAAAAAAATCCATGACCGGACTCTCAAAGGTAAAGACCAGAGAATGAAGCCTTTTCTCCCTGTGGGACGATATTTCCTCAAGAAGCTTCCTGTGTCCCAAATGCATGCCGTCAAATTTACCTATGGCAACAGCCGTATGTATATCGCCGTCTATTCCAGAAATAATCTGCAAAGCCTTGCCTCACCGTGATCTATATCATAGAGGGCGGCAAAGGTTCCGTCCCCGAGATATACTCTGTATCGTCCGGATACGCTGCTCCCGGTCTTAAACTTATTTCCGTTTCTCACAAGCTTTTCCGTCTGCCTCGATATCCTCATCTCACCGCAGTCCATGAAAAAATGCTCGATTGGAAGTATATGCTCCTCTATGACGCCATCCCGCACCATATCCTCTATCACAGACAGCGTAAGGCAGTCATCTATATCAATGCCGCAGGCTCGTGTCCGTATAAGCTCATCCATGGCAGAGCCGCAGCCAATCTTCTCTCCCGCGTCCCTGCATGGAGATCTTATATAGGTGCCTTTTGAACACTCAACCGTAAAGTTCGCCCTTTTTGCCTCACTGTCCTCGCTTACGCTTATATCGGTTATACTCCGGATGAAAACACGCGAGGGCTTTCTTTCGATCTCTATACCCTCTCTTGCAAGCTCATAAAGCTTTTTCCCATTCACCTTTTTGGCGGAGTACATGGGAGGGATCTGGTCATATTCTCCGACAAAGGAAAGAAGCGCCTCCCTGATTTCGTCATCGCTTAAGTCCCGGCAATCTGAGCCGCCAGTAATTTTCCCGCTCATATCCTCGGTATCTGTAGTTACCCCAAGTCTCATGATACATCTGTAGGTCTTATCCGTGTCCGTAAGATACCCGGCAAGCTTTGTCGCCTTTCCCAGACATACGGGCAGCACACCCGTCGCTTCCGGATCAAGGGTTCCCGTGTGCCCGATCTTTTTCATGTGAAGAATGCCCCGAAGCTTTGCAACTACATCATTTGAGGTATAGCCTTTCTCCTTCATGACAGGGAGCACTCCGCTGTATTTCGGGTCAGCCCTCCTGCCGCACACTTTCCTCTTTTTCCTTATACTGCTTTTCTATCTCCTCCGTCACATTGTTTATGACATCATAGAAGCTTCCGGACATATTTAGTCCCGCCGCCCTTTCATGGCCGCCCCCGCCGAATTTCGCGGCTACCTCGGCAACATTTATGTTTTCATTTGAACGAAGCGATACCTTAAACTCTCCCGTCACCGTCTCATGCATGAAGATCGCGACATCGACACCTTTTGTATGCATCATCTGACTCACTATGCCCTCGAGATCCTTGGAAGTAGCATTATAGAATCTGAGAGTCCTCTGGGTGATAACGGAAACTATCACCTTTTTATCCATGAGCAGTATGCTCTCGAGGAGTGATCTTCCAAGTAACAGCGTCTGACGATATGTCTTTTCATAAAAAGCCTCTCTTACGACCTTTGAATGATCGAAACCAAATGTCATCAGATGCCCTGCTGTCTCCATAGTTTTCCGTGATGTGTTTGAATACTGGAAAACTCCGGTATCACAGACTATGCCGGTATATATACATACGGCGGTGTCATCATCAATATTATCCTTTCCTATGACATCATAAACCATCTCCGCTGTCGATGATGCCTCAGGCACTACATACGAATTTGCCTCCGGTGCTATTCCTTTATAATCAAGATGATGGTCTATGCATACGACATCACCCGCATTATCAAGGAGAGCCTTATTCTTTCCAAGCCTGTCCTTGTCTCCCATATCAAGCGCAATAAAGAGATCATACGCTTTATCGGAGGGCTCCGTCTTTATCTCGTCATATCCCGGCAGGAATGAGAAAACAGGATTCGGATCCAAAAGATAAATATCTGTATTTTTTTCGGGGTATTGCTTTTTTAAGTAATTATAGACCGCAAGCGACGAGCCGAATGCGTCGCCGTCAGGTCTGATGTGGGAACTTATCGCTATGCTCTTTTTGTCTTTACATACTTCGTTAAAATCTATCATTTCTCACCCTTGGCATCTATAAAAGATGCCTCCTTTGATTTTATTCTGTGCCTTCCCTTGCTCTTTCATCGGCGGCAATAACCTCTTCTATACGCTTTGACATATGGGCGCCGTAGCTTATGGAAGTGTCAAGTATGAATCTGAGTTCGGGCGTATTCCTTAAGTTTACTTCCCTTGCAAGCTCGCGCCTGATATAACCCTCAGCACTTTTGAGGCCTTCGAGTGTCTCTTCTCCGTCATCCGAAAGTACAGAAACATAGACCTTGCAGGTCTTTAAGTCAGGCGCTACTATAGCCTCCGTCACCGACACGAAAGGATCTACCCTTGGATCCTTCACCGTGCGCAGGATTGACGACAGGGCTCTCTGCACTTCCGCGTTTATCCGGTTATTTTTTGTACTGTTTTTTTTCATGCTCTTTCTACTTCAACCTGCTTGTGGAATTCGAGCAGATCACCCTCCTCCACATCATCGAAGCCCTCAAATACAAGTCCGCACTCAAAGCCTTCTTTGACCTCTTTCACGTCATCCTTAAAGCGCTTCAGGGAAGCAAGAGGTCCGTCGAATAAGACCTCGTCTCCTCTTGTAACCTTAACAGTACAGCCTTTCTCGACTATGCCGTCCGTGACGTATGAGCCCGCGATCTTGCCTATGCCTGATGCCTTGAACACCTGCCTTATCTCACCGCGGCCTATGGTCTTTTCTTCATATACAGGCCCGAGCATTCCTTTCATTGCTGCCTCTACATCCTCAAGAGCCTGATAGATAACCTTATACAGATGTATATCCACGTTCTCGGTTTCTGCGATCTGCTTTGCGGTGTTATCAGGACGCACGTTAAAGCCTATGATTATAGCGTTGGACGCGGACGCAAGCACAACGTCCGATTCATTTATCGCTCCGACTCCGCCGTGTATTACCTTTACGGCTATCTCATCATTTGAAAGCTTGAGCAGTGAGGTCTTAAGCGCCTCGACAGATCCCTGTACGTCTGCCTTTATGATTATATTGAACTCCTTGAGGTCACCCTCCTTGATCTGATCATAGATGTCATCAAGGCTTACGGACTTCTTCCTTGTCTCCGAAAGAAGCTCTTTCTTATGCTGCTCGTTGTATGTATTCGCGAAATCCTGGGCTTCCTTTTCGCTCTCGGGAGATACGAAAATCTCGCCGGCCTCAGGCACTTCATCAAGTCCAAGTATCTCAACGGGCATGGAAGGACCTGCCTCCTTTACCCTCTTGCCCTTATCATCGATCATGACTCTGACTCTTCCGTGGCTCATACCGCAGGCAACAAAGTCTCCTACATGAAGGGTTCCCTTCTGCACAAGCACAGTCGCGACCGCGCCTCTGCCCTTATCAAGCTCCGCCTCTATGACCATGCCTCTTGCCTGTCTGCGGGCATTTGCCTTAAGCTCCATGACATCGGCCTGAAGCAATATCATTTCAAGCAGCT
>JAFUWM010000350.1 GCA_017483425.1 Lachnospiraceae bacterium
CATATATATCAATATTTGCAAGGTTTTCGGGGGGCTTCAGGTATTTGTAACATTGGGCTTGATGTGATAAAGTAATGTAGTTGAAGAATATCTTTTTATGGGGGATCTTTTGATGAAGAAAATACTTGTAGCGGATGATATGCCTACGGTTTTCGAGCAGGCAAGGGAGATAATAGGAGGCCGGTATGAGGTCATAACCGCGGGCACCGGCACCGAGGTTCAGTCCGAGGCCAAAAGCATGAAGCCGGATGTCATCCTGCTTGATATGTTTATGGATGATGAGAGGTCGGAGGATATACTTAAAAAGCTTAAGGAGGACGATGAGACAAGGGATATCCCGGTCATTATCACGGCATCAGACGCGTCCATAATGGCGATCAGCAGGTATTATTCTCTCGGGGCTGCGGATTTCTTAAAGAAGCCCTTTGTTGAAAACGTACTGTTCAAGAGGATCGACGTGGTATGTGCCCTGAAAGATGACGGACACTACGATCTGATATAAGGCGGACTATACTGTGCAGGCAAGCTTGAAAAAATGGTTTGGCTCGGATACTCCTATTGACGTTATCAACTTCAATATAGGAATGGCGTTTGTCTTTATTGCGTATCTGATGTCCTTTGCAAGCGGGGTTTACCTGCATTTAAACAGGGAATTCTACTACCTGATCGGTATCGGCATAGTGCTCATGTCTTTCTTTATAGGCTATGCGAGCCAAAGCGGTAAGTATCAGGTGGCCTGTTTCGCGATAATAGTTCTTTTGGAGCTGATCGTCTTTCCGGGGGCTTATATTGCTGACGGAAGGTTTATGTCCTTTATTCTGGTGTACTACTTTCTGGGATTCCTGCTCACGGTATTCGTACAGGACGGAGTGTTTCGCACGATATCGTATATTATATTCTGGATATCATGGATATTGTCGGTCTTCTACGCGTATATTCACTCCATGAGAACCGACGGAATTTTATATTCGGATCTTAATATCGGGATAGATATAGTCCTTCCGATGATAACCTGTGGACTTTTTTCCGTGTGTTCGGTACTGGCGTCCTTAAGGTACTACAAAAGGGAGAGCATGAAGGCGGAGGAGAGCCGGATCGCGGCCGATGAGACGGAAAGATCCAAAGATATATTCCTGATGAATATGTCTCATGAGATAAGGACTCCGATGAACGCGATCATGAGCGCGGGGGAGATCCTGCTGTCCAAGGATATCACAGAGGATACCAGACAGAACGTGCATCATATAACAAATGCCTGCAGGGCGCTTATATCTACCCTTGATGACCTGCTTGTATTCTCGAAGACGGACGACAGGAATATAGTCATGCAGGATGCCGAATATGACTTGTCGACATTTCTTGATGACATAATCAATATGATCTCTGTAAGACTCATGGGAACCGATGTAAAGCTTTATGTGTATATAGATCCCTATATCCCGCGCAGACTATACGGAGATATGGTAAGGATAAGGCAGGTATTTATAAATATACTCAATAACGCCGTAAAATATACAAAAAAGGGGCATATAATCCTCAGGGTCGTTATGAGCGACGTGATGGCGGAAAGTATGATAATGCACGCGGATGTCACTGATACCGGGATAGGTATAAAAGAGGATAAGCTGCCGGGGCTTTTTGATGACTTCCAGAGAGTCGAGGATAATATTAATGAAAGCCTGAAGATAGAGGGTTCGGGACTCGGTCTTTCGATCACCAAGAATATTGTTGAGTCGTGCGGGGGAGAGATCAGGGTAAGCAGTGAATATAACAAGGGTTCGGTCTTTTCGTTTGACATACCGCAGAAAATATCCGATTCCAAGCCTGTAGCGAGGGTCGAGGCTTATAAGGAGCTCGGAGTCATAATCTGTGATGATGACACGGAGATGAAAAAGATCCTTCTGGATACGCTGAGGGCTATGAGGATACGCAGTACCGTGGTCTCCGACAGTGAAGAAATGAACAGCGTTATAAGGGAGGGAATATATACGCACCTTTTTATCACTCCGGAATGTCTGGAGGGATCATGCGATCTGCCGGTGCTCATGGGAGCAAATATAACCATTGTTATCATGAAAAACGTGGACGATCCTGAGGATGATCTGGGAGACGCCAAGCTGGTGAAGCCTATAAGCTGTCTTAATATAGCCCGGTATTTTGACAGTGAGATG
>JAFUWM010000028.1 GCA_017483425.1 Lachnospiraceae bacterium
TGGTTTTCCGGATTCATAGACGATCTCCGGCGCAAAGCGACCCTCTTTCATGTCATCTGTAAGGCTCATGAAATTATCATAGAGATTTTTTATATCAGATTCCGCCAGAGAAGCCGAGCTGTCGTTTCCGTCTATCCCCGACCGGAAGCAGAGCTCTTGGGCAATAACAGGTGAAAATCCGGTATAGGTTCCGTAAATTGCCTTGATCACGTTCATCGGCCTGCCGAGGATATGATTCCTGAAAAAATCAAACCCTCTCTCCAAAAATGGATCAGCCTTGTCCTGCGTCTCAGGGATAAAGTACCTCTCGCCCGGAAGAACTGTACGGACAGAGCTCATTGAGGGCGGTACCCGCCTTATGGCGTCAATGATGGTATCATTATCTTTTATGAATATAATATTACTATATTTGCCCATAAGCTCCACGACAAGCTTTTTTTGCACCAGATCCCCTAGCTCGTCCCTATGCTCTATATGGATCATGATGATACGCTCCAGAGAGGGCTGCTCTATAGAGAGTATCCTTCCCCCCTGCAGATGCTTGCGCAAAAGCATGGTAAAAGCCGGAGCCTGGATCGGGGCAGTAAGGCTTCTCTCCGTAAGGCATATAAAGGGCATGGAAGCGCTTGCGGAAATAAGCAGCCGCTTCATCCCGTATTCTCTTGTCTTTACAGTGATCAGAAGCTCTCCCTGTTCGGGCTCCGATATTTTTGATATATATCCGTCTGTAAGGAAGTGCCGCAGCTCAAAGGCTGCGGCACATACAGTCACTCCGTCAAAAGCCATTGTCCTGTATTATCTTTCGATCAGCCAGTCGTACATTTCCTGATATTTTGCCGCCGACACGTGCCATGAGAAGTCAGCGTCCATTGCGCGGTCTATTATCTTGTTCCATTCGCGCTTCCTGTCGTAATAAATACGCTCCGCGTACCTTATCGCTCCGAGCATCTCATGCGCGTTGTAATTCGTAAACGAGAAGCCCGTTCCTTTACCCTCATATTCATTATAGGATTCCACGGTGTCCTTCAATCCGCCTGTCTCCCGCACGATAGGCACGGTCCCGTATCTGAGCGCCATGAGCTGTGAAAGACCGCAGGGCTCAAAGAGACTCGGCATGAGGAAGGCATCGGAAGCCGCATATATCTTGTGCGAAAGCTCCTCCGAATAGTAAATGTTCGCAGATACCTTGTTCCCGTACTTCCAGTCGAAGTAGCGGAACATATTCTCATACTTTTCTTCTCCGGTACCGAGGACGACGATCTGCACACTGTCCTGGCAGAGCTCCTCCATGACATAGGCAATGAGATCGAAGCCCTTCTGATCCGTAAGACGGCTTACTATGCCTATCATCATCGTCTTCTCATCCTGGTCAAGGTCGAGCTCCTGCTGGAGAGCGAGTTTATTCTTTACCTTCTCCTTGCGGAAATTCTTTTTGTCGTAGTTCTTTGCTATGAACTTATCCTTTTCCGGATTGAAATCGGTGTAATCTATACCGTTAAGTATGCCCCTCAGGTCATTTGTTCTGGATCTTAAGAGTCCGTCGAGCTTCTCGCCGTAGAACTCCGTCTTTATCTCCTCCGCGTAGGTGTCGGACACGGTAGTTATCGCATCCGCAAAGACTAGTCCTCCCTTGAGCATGTTTGCGTCCTTGTATGCCTCAAGCTTATCCGGTGTGAAATAATAATCCGGAAGCCCCGATAAGCCCTTTATGGTCTTTACATCATAGGTTCCCTGGAACTTGAGATTATGTATGGTCATTATCGATCTTATATCCCTGAAGAACTCGCCTCCCCTGAAGGAATCCTTCAAGTACACGGGAACAAGCCCTGTCTGCCAGTCGTGGCAATGCACGATATCCGGCTTGAAGCCTATGAGCGGCAGAGCCGAAAGCGAAGCCTTGTCAAAGAATATAAACTTCTCCAGATCATAGATTATATCTCCGTAAGGCTTGTCGCCGTTAAAATAGAACTCATTATCTATGAAATAATATTTGATACCCTCGTACTCAGCCTCAAGTACCCCAACATATTCGCTCCTGCCGTTATAATCCATATAAAAATGTGTCAGGTACTTCATCATGTCTTTCTTGTCCTGATACATGCACATGTATTTGGGCATCATGACACGGACATCAAAGTATTTCTTATCGATGCACTGCGGAAGAGAACCGACAACGTCCGCAAGGCCGCCCGTTTTGATAAAAGGTACTCCCTCTGATGCGACAAAAAGAATATTTTTCATGAAAGACCTCTCTTTCTCCTTTAGAGTCTGAACGGTATTTATTTTACTATATTTGATATAATGTGCGCAAGATGCCGTGATTCGCTTTAGCTTCCCGTCTTGAATTCCTTTGCAAGCGCCAGCATCTCCCTTGCATTCTCACGGACGGCGTCGGTTACCGCGGAGCCTGAGAGCAGGCGTGACAGCTCCTCTAATGGTTCGTCTCCCTTAAGCTCCCTTACACCGGTCTCGGTTGAGGAATCATCAGAGGTCTTTTCTATTACGAAATGATGATCCGCCATGGCAGCTATCTGTGGCAGATGGGTTATCGCTATGACCTGCCGTCTTCTTGCGAGCACGGACAGCTTTTCCGCCACCTTTTCAGCCGTTCTCCCCGATATTCCCGTATCTATCTCGTCAAA
>JAFUWM010000351.1 GCA_017483425.1 Lachnospiraceae bacterium
AGCTG
Source organism: Lachnospiraceae bacterium (assembly GCA_017483425.1). Lineage (GTDB taxonomy): Bacteria > Bacillota > Clostridia > Lachnospirales > Lachnospiraceae > NK4A144. The sequence continues at coordinate 6 of JAFUWM010000351.1, forward strand.
ACTATGCTCGTGCATGGCAAGGAGGAGGCCGATAAGGCGCAGGAGACCGCAAGGGGTATATTCTCCGGAAACCTTGATACCGAGAATATGCCAGGGGCAGAGCTTTCCGATAGTGATTTCATGGACGGAAAGGCGGATATTATGCAGCTTCTCGTGGCAGCGGGACTCTCGCCTACAAGGTCTGACGCAAGGAGGCTCGTGCAGCAGGGAGGGGTATCCGTAAATGACGAGAAGATCACGGATATCAAAAAAAGCTACACCAAGGAGGAGCTTTCCGCAGGTGTGGTCGTGAGAAAAGGCAAAAAAGCGTTCCGAAGGATAGTTTACAATTAAACCCTGCTGTGGTAATCTATAGAATCGTTGAGAAATGCATGAAGGCAGGGCGCCAAAGCGCCTCACAATTAAAGGAGAAATTTTTTATGAAGAGAAGGATGATGTCGCTGGTACTTATTGCGACAATGATAGCAGGTGTGCTCTCAGGATGTGGTAAAAGCTCTGCTGCTTCAGACAGCGATCTGGAGTATATAAAAGGTAAGGGGAAGCTTATCGTGGGCATTACCGATTTTGCCCCTATGGATTATCAGGACGATAACGGGGACTGGATCGGATTTGACGCTGATCTTGCAAGACTTGTGGCGGAGGATCTCGGGGTTGAGGTAGAGTTTACCGAGATCGACTGGGACAATAAGATACTGGAGCTTGACAATAAGAGCATAGACGTGGTGTGGAACGGTATGACTCTGACCGACGAGGTTGCGTCAGCAATGGCATGTACGAAGCCTTACCTGAATAATGCACAGACGGTTGTTGTAAAAGCGGATCAAGCGACACAGTACAGCACTCTTGATGATGTAAAAGGACTTAAGTTTGCAGTTGAGGCGGGTTCTGCCGGTGAGGCTGCCGCTGAGGAAAACGGCTTTGATTATACATCCGTTACATCACAGGCGGATACGCTCATGGAGGTAGAGGCGGGAACCTCGGATGCTTCCATAATAGATTCACTTATGGCAGGAGCCATGGTAGGCGAGGGCACAAGCTATGCCGATCTCACACATACGGTCGACCTCACTACAGAGGAATATGTGGTAGGCTGCAGGAAAGGCTCTGACCTTGCGGCATATATAGATGATGAGATAAAGAAGTTTACGGATGACGGCACTATAAACACAGTTGCCGAGGAGTACGGAGTACAGGAAGCTCTGGTAAAATAAGTAAATGTTCCTGACTGTCACGCTGACCCTGCTGGAGGGGTTCCTCCAGACCATAAAGCTTTTTGTTCTGACCCTGCTGTTTTCACTTCCATTGGGGCTTATCATAAGCTTTGGCTCCATGTCAAAGGTTCAGGCGATAAAGGTGCCGGTAAGGTTTGTTATCTGGGTTATCAGGGGTACGCCCCTGATGCTTCAGCTTTTGGTGATTTATTACGGTCCGGGCATCATATTTAATGCGAATGTTTGGGGATCGGGTGACGGCGGCAGGTTTGTAGCAGCGCTGGTTGCGTTTGTTATAAATTATTCGTGCTATTTTTCTGAGATATACAGAGGCGGGATACAATCCATACCGGTAGGTCAGTATGAAGCCGGACAGGTGCTTGGCATGACTAAGCACCAGATCTTTTTCAAGGTTGTCCTGCTGCAGGTCATAAAGCGCATTGTACCGCCCATTTCCAATGAGATAATCACGCTGGTGAAGGACACCTCGCTTGCGAGAGTCATAGCGGTATATGAGATAATCTGGGAAGGACAGTCCTTTATCAAAAGCGCGGGGATAATCTGGCCGCTGTTTTATACAGGCGTATTTTATCTTTTGTTTTCCGGACTGCTCACGCTGCTGTTTGGACGGATAGAGAGAAAGCTCTCATATTTCAGGTAAAGAGATGGCGATACTTGAGGTCAGGAATTTAAAAAAGAGCTTTGAGGATACAGAGGTCATACATGACATAAGCTTCACCATGGATGAGGGTGAAACGGTCACGATAATTGGCTCTTCAGGGTCGGGAAAGACGACTCTGCTGAGATGTCTGAATTTCCTTGAGACACCCGACAGCGGAGTGATCAAGGTGAAGGATGATATTTTATTTGACAGTGATGTGCCGGAGTCCATGTCAGAGGAGGCAATAAGGCGGAAAAGACTGCATTTCGGGCTTGTATTCCAGTCCTTTAATCTTTTCCCGCAGTACACGGCGCTTGAGAACATAACCCTCGCTCCGTCGCTTCTCGCAAAGGAAGATACAAGTATAGACGCGTCTTCCATAGAGGAGAACGCTAAGGAGCTGCTTGAAAAGATGGGGCTTTCTGACAGGATGGGTAACTATCCGCATGAGCTCTCGGGCGGGCAGCAGCAGAGAGTCGCGATCGCAAGGGCGCTTGCGCTGCATCCGGACATACTCTGCTTTGACGAGCCGACATCCGCGCTTGATCCCGAGCTTACGGGAGAGGTACTGAGAGTCATCAAGGAGCTTGCGAAGCAGCACACGACTATGATAATAGTTACTCATGAAATGTCATTTGCGCATGACGTGTCGGATAAGATAATATTCATGGATAAGGGCGTGATAGCTGAGGAGGGAACTCCTGAGGAAGTAATAGACAATCCGGGAAACGAAAGAACGATACAGTTCCTGGCAAATTATAAAAACGGGAAATAGGATTCAGAAGAGGGAGGAAATGATGAAAAGAAGAGTGGCGGTTCTCATGGCTGCAATGATGTGTGTGATGACAATAGCATCCGGTTGTGGAAATGACAAGGATTCGGAAGAGGCGACAGAAGCAGCTGCCGAGGAGGCAACCGAGATAGTGATCGATACGGAAGAGCCTGTTGAGGAGGAGCCTGTTGCCGAAGAGGTAGAAGAGTACGATTTCGGACAGGTGGGACCTGATACAGTTTCCGAGTCAGAAGTCACGGAGGAGACAGTCGTTGAGACTGATGAATACGGTATGACAGCAATAGATGAGACAAAGCTCTATGCGACCGAGGCTGTCCGTATCAGGAGAGAGCCAAACACGGAGGCGGAAATAGCGGGAAAGCTTTCCGCCGGAGATGAAGTCACAGCGAACGGAAAGTCAGACGAATGGCACAGGATCACAAGAAACGGTGAGACGCTTTACGTTAAATCCGAATATCTGACAGAGACCAGGCCGGAGAATACAGAAGAGGATGCAGAGCAGACTGCGGAAAACGAACAGACTGCGGAGACAACGGATACAAATGCGGCAGCGACTGATCCGACGGCTGATGATGCAACAGCGGCAGCCGCAGTTTTAGCAGCAGCCAATGCAGCGGCGTCAGCATCAGCTAATCAGACTGCGACAACAGATACAACAGCGACTAATGATACGTCGACTGCTTCATCTGAGACATCTTCAACTGATGCAGCGGCTGCAACAACGACTACCGACACATCTTCTACAGCTACGGTAAACGTAGGAGCTACATATGATGTGAACGGCTTGAAAGTAAATGCGACCGAATATAGAGCTTTGCTTGATACATGGAGATGGGCAACAGCCAACGGTACCGATGAAGAGGCTCTTGAGTATGTGCTCCATCACCCTGCGGGAGATCTTGAAGCTGTTTTGAAATCCAAGGGATTGAGGTAAGGGTTTTATTGAAAAAAACAACATCCTGTTATTATTTCTGGCGCTTTCTATAAAACCGCATTTTATATAGGAAAGGAATGAAATGGGAGCGCTGAGAGACTTTTTTAACCCTAAGAAGAAGATAGAGATAAAGGGTATGTCAGATAATTTCTATGTGACTGAGGATTGCGACGGCTGCGGAGAATGCTACCGGAAATGCCCTACGGGGCATATCAGGATGATAGACGGAAAACCTGACTGGGGAAAGCCCTGCCTTATGTGCGCGCAATGCGGAACAGTCTGCCCGAAAGATGCCATACGCTACGGCAGACCTGATTCGCAATAAGCCATATCACCGGTATTTACAGTAATCCGGGAGCCGGTGAGGTCGCTCAGTTCTTTTTTTATCGTTTCGTAGGCTTCAGCAGGGCATGCCAGCTTATACTCGACTTTATCTGTATAGGAAGCGTCAAGCTTTGTAATGCCGTGGCCTAAGATGTAGTAGTCGGTCTGTCCCGTAAAGGTATATTCAAAAACTATCGAAAACTGCTGCATGAGAGACATTTTTGATACGGCGGCGTCCGTAAGCGCGGCTTTCGCGGCATCCGTATAGGCGCGTACGAGCCCTCCCGTACCCAGCAGGGTACCGCCGAAATATCTCGTTACTACAACTATTACATCCTTTAACTCTGCACCGGTGAGTACTTCCAGCATGGGAGCGCCGGCTGTACCGGACGGTTCCCCGTCATCCGAGGAGTGCATGATATCGGGGGCGCCGTCATTGCCCCTTATGATATAAGCGCTGCAATGATGCTTGGCATCGTGATATTTCTTTTTTTCCGCAAGAAGTATGGCATCCGCTTCCGGTACGGAGGATACAGGGCGGATGATGCCTATGAATTTTGAACGTTTTACTTCGACCAGGGAATCCCCGCCCCTTGTGACTGTAATGTAATCCATGCTTCCAATTTTATCATATACACGGGTAGATAAGCTATACTGACCATGGCCAGTTAAAACAGTTCGCATATTTATAGTAAAGCGTGGTAAAATAAATACTATAAGGCTTTTATAGAGTAGGAGGTGATCAGGTCATGAACGATAATTATGCAATGAAGCATGTGGCAATAGAAAAATTTGTAAACATTCAAAGAATCAAGAAAAACGGAGAGAAAGAGATTGACTACCAGGACAGAATAGCAAGGGCAGAGCTTCAGGCATTGGGGATATCCACAGAGGATTTAGAGCTGAGGGATTGATTTTAGGCTTGTTTTTTAAGGGACTGTGTGGTAATATATACAGCGCTCGTGTTTGAACGGGCAATAACGTATGTATTATAGCGAGGCCGCCGGTCGGAAACCGGCAGCTCACGGAAAGGACAACAGGTTAAAGAAATGAAAGCAGATATCCATCCTGAGTATCATCAGGCGACAGTTACATGCCACTGCGGCAATACTTTCACGGTAGGCTCGACTAT
>JAFUWM010000352.1 GCA_017483425.1 Lachnospiraceae bacterium
AAGTTTTCCTTTCCTATGTGGACGCTGCCAAGATTATCTCCGCTGATCGCAAGCCTAACCGAGAGATCGCCGTCTACAAAGCCCCTTACCCAGACCGTAACCATTTTTACATCTTCAAGGTCAAAATACTTGAAGCCTGCCACCGTGCCGCTTACCATGTTTGAAATATACCCCGGATCATGCGGATCGTCCACACCATCCTGGGTGATGCGCGGAAACTCGGGTCCGAGGAATGTGCCGGGATCACCGGTATAAGTCTGCTCCTTTTCGCAGAAAAGATTGCAGGCCATATATGCGGGATACTCTCCGACTCCCTTGAAATGCCGGGGCGCTGCGCCCTCTGACGTGAGTTCGGCCTGCTCTATATGTCCACCGTCTTCAATGTGGATCTTTTCGATACATGCCTGTCTGCTGAAATTAGTTCCATCGGTATGTCTGTGGTAGAAGATGTATTCATCGCCTGTTGAAACCCGAAGAATGCCGCCATGGTTATTCGCGCCGTAATACGCGGGCATGTCAGCCCTCTTATATGAATCTATGCCTACATCACTATTGCTTACTATCACACCACGATAGGTAAAGCCCTCTGTCGGTGAAGAGCTTGTCGCATAGCAGAGTTCATGGTACTTAATTGACGAATAAACGAAATAATAAATGCCGTCGTACTTTTTGATCGAAGGAGCTTCGTAGTATTCGTGTCCCTCGAAGCCCGTACCCTTTGCGTAAGGCTTGCTCGGTACGACAAACTTCGGCCCCTCGACTACCGTGAGCATATCCTTGTCCAGCACCGATACCATTGCGCCGTGCCGATCCTTATTGTCCGGCATGCAGTATCCGGTGTAGATATAAGTGATATCTCCCTCGGTTATAACTGCCGGATCAAACATATCTTCATCGTTTGCACCCTCGCCGACTCTTGCTCCGTCGGGATAATGCACATGACCGTAAAACTCATATTTACCCGCCGGAGTGTCACACACCGCCACCGAGATATATGGCAGCTTGTCCAATACATAGTACAGATAATATCTTCCGTCCGACCCTTTTGTCACATCAGGAGCATATAGACACATGGAACCGTCTTTATTCTCCGGATCCTGCGTCCTTTCAAATATGGTGCCTTCCAGACGCCAGTCAGTTAGATCGCCCGACGGCGCCGAATAGCAGACATAGTCCAAAGGACAGTACGCGCTTCCCTTAAACTTGTCATGCGAGCCGTAGAGATAGACCCGTCCGTCAAACTCATGCGCCTCCCCGTCAGGTATATATTCCCATGATGGCAGATATGGATTCATTGCCGGTTCCTCCCATTTTGTATTTGAAAAGTGTAATTAACCCCTGCTTAACCTACAACCGAATATATCTTATTCCTTGTAATGGCATGATCCCCTGGATCGATATGCTTTGCTTTAAATAACTGTGATAAGGTTGCGAAATGGTATCCCTGTCCCTTTAATGACACAATAATTTCATCAAGCGCCTCTACGGTCGGATAATTATCCTCCATGTCATGAAGCAATATGATCGCTCCGTCGCAAGCCTGCTCCAAGGTTCGTCTGATACGCTCCTTCGCCGTCACTTCTATCTCCCAGTCCTCGCAGCCAAGACCCGCTATGAAGCAATGATCAATACTTTCATACATCTCATCGCTTACCGCAAGATATGGTGGACGGAAGAAGGCTGCTCCATGCCCGGTCACGCTCCGTATCCTATCCTCGGTCAACGCTATTTCTTTCATGATCTCCACGGTCTGCATAGAATCCATGTAAGAGTGGTTATAGGAATGGTTTGCTATCTCGCAGCCCATACTTAAAGCCCTTCGTATCACCGGTTCTGTCTCAGGCGTCATGTTTTTCCCGATCAAAAAGAACGTGCCCGTGACATCGTGCTTTTCCAGCACATCAAGCACCAGCGGCGTTATCGTAACATTCGGCCCGTCATCAAAAGTAAGCGCAATAATCGGATCATTCATACCATAAGAGCCTTTACCACGTTTATGCCTGCGGCCATCTTTTTAAGAGAAGCAAGATCCTTTTTCATGTAGGCCTCGAGCTGGGAGATCTCATCATCAGTAAAGCCTTTGTTCTTAGTGATGGTGCAGTCCGGAATAATGCCTTCAGCAGTCTTTACGCCATCCGTAAAGGACACATAAGCTATCTGCTTACCGTTCTTAGTGAAAACACCTGATACTTTTATGTCAACCGAGTCTCCCATATCTTATTCGTATATCGGCTCGAAATCCTCGGCCGGATGTCCGCAGACGGGGCACACATAATCCGCCGGAAGCTCACTGCCTTCATAAATATAGCCGCAGATCTTACATTTCCAGCCCACGATCTTTTTTTCAGAGGATTCTGTCTTGGCCGTGTCAGGCTTAGGCTTTACTCTCCCCTGATAATCTGCGTAGGTAAGCGGTTTCTTGTCATTAAGCAGCACAGCATCCACTATCTCTGCGATGAACAGGGTATGACTTCCCAGATCATGGCTTTCCAGAACCTTGCAGCTTATCACTGAGCATGCATGATCTTTTAAATAAGGGATATGGTTTATGTCAACCGGAAGTCCTGACAGATCAAACTCTCCCGTAAACTTATCCACATCCCTGCCCGACTGCATCCCGAAGTGCTTTATTGTCGCAAAATCACAGGTCTCATCCAACAGTGTAAGCGCAAATACACCGCTCTGCTTTATAAGCTCACAGGTATAGTTTGCGTTTATGCAGGATATCGCCACTCTCGCAGGACTGTTCGCCACCTGCATACAGGTATTTGTGATGCACCCGTTTACTTTGTCGTCCTGCTTTGTCGCCAGCATGAATACGCCGTAGGTTAAGTTGTATAATGCTTTATTATCCATGATTGCTCCTTTCCGGTATGATTGCTTTCAGTACTTAAATCATTATATACTAAAAGCAGTCATAACAGTTAGGAAAAAATGGAGTCGGGTTCATGAAATTTAACGGAATAAAAAAAGTACACGAAGGAAAGTTCATCGCAAGATACGATGTATCCTATACCACCGAGCAGGGGCATGAAAAAATCTATGAGATGATAAGCCGGAATAAGGACATGCATACGCTTGAAGACTTAAACAATCCGACAGTCGAAGCCGTAGTCCTTGTGGTTTTTGATGAAAAGCATGAAAAAGTACTGCTCGATAAGGAATTCCGTCTTGCGGCTGGCTGCTACATATATAATTTCCCCGCCGGACTCATAGACCCCGGTGAGTCACCTGAGGAAGCCGCAAAGAGAGAGCTTTTTGAGGACACCGGTCTGGAGCTTGTAAGCGTAGAGGATGTTATAGGAGAGAGCTACTCTGCCGTCGGTTTTTCAAATGAAAAAAACTTGACGATAGTTGGAACAGCCAGAGGGGAATTCAGAAAAGATAATGATTCGGAGTTTGAAGAAATCACCTCCGCCTGGTATACAAAAGCGGAAATAGCCGATCTCCTTAAAAAATATCCTTTCGCGGGAAGAACCCAGGCTTTCTGCTATATGTTCAGCAGGGGATAATATCTTGTTATCTTTCTGACAACAGATACTATAAGCTAAGAAGGAGAGGAGACCTGAAGAATTAGCTGACCAGGATTACCTTTCAGGGGAGCCGGGACAGGATCAGGTTCCGAAGTCTTCTTGTCAGGGCGAAGGTGCCGGAGTTTGTGCGCTGCATGGCGATCAGAATGGTCGCGTTTTTTGACGGGATGTTTGCAAAATATGGACCGAGCCATCCGTCCCAGCCATACTCGCCGGGGATCATAAGGGTGTCGCAGATTCCGGGCTCACAGGCTATGCGGAGCAGGTTCCCATAGGTAAATCCAGTAAGATCAAACAGTTTGCAAAAGCCTTTTTCCAC
>JAFUWM010000353.1 GCA_017483425.1 Lachnospiraceae bacterium
ACATGGTTATTCCATGTGTTTACGGTCCATGTATCCGCCGCGCTGTCAAAGACATCATGCCTGCTCCTTAAGCCCTGAAGCCTTCTTACAGCCGTAAAGATCCTGCCCTCTCTCGTAGTCTTGCTCTTCCGCTTTTTCGCATCTTCCCATGAGAAGCTCCCCCTGTGAAGATATCTGCTGTCGTCTCTTTTTAAGGGATCATCATGGTATGTATAATCGTTCAACTCCCCTATCTCGTCACCGGAATATAAAACCGGTATCCCGGACAAGGTCAGAAGAAAGGCATGCAGCATTATATCAAGTCTGATGCCGCGCTCAAGCTTGTCCTTATCCTGCTCGTATTCCGCAGCCTCTATGCCGCAGAGTGACGCCGTGGTGCCGCAGAGCCTTGCATCCCCGAGTCTCGGATCGTCATTATAAAGCTCGCCCCTCGACTCACTCCCGAATATATAGCCTCTGAAGTAATCATTTAAGTATTTTTTATGTGATACCTCATCTATTCCAAAAGCCTTGAGGAACGGATAATCGAGTCCCCAGCCGATATCATCATGGCATCGCAGATAATTAAGGAATATATACTCTTTTGGCAGGGCAAACACCTTGCCGAGCTGGTCGGACAAAAGCCTCACGTCACCTGTTGCCACGGTATGCCATGTACTCGCCATCGTGGTTACATTATACAGCAGATGACACTCGGGCTTTTCCACGGAGCCGAAGTAAGGCACGACCTCTCTTGGTTCCATGACCACCTCTCCTAAAAGAAGCGTGCCGGGACATACTATTTCCGAAGCTATATGCATCATACGCACAAGCACGTGTACCTCGGGCAGATTACGGCAGTTGGTCCCGAGCGTCTTCCAGATATAAGGAGTCGCATCAAGGCGCACTATATCCACGCCGCAGTTGCAGAGATAGAGCATGTTCTCCGTCATATCGTTAAAAACAACGGGATTTCTATAGTTAAGATCCCACTGGTAAGGATAGAAAGTCGTCATCACGACCTTACGCGCCTCCTCGCACCAGGTGAAATTGCCGGGTGCCGTGGTAGGAAATACCTGCGGGACATATTTTTCATATTCATTGGGTATGGACCAGTCGTCATAGAAGAAATACCGGCTCTGCGCCTCAGGATCGCCCTGCTTCGCTTTCACGGCCCACTCATGATCCTCGCTTGTATGGTTCATCACGAAATCAAGGCATACGCTTATGCCCTGCTCATGGCAGTCCTCCGCCAGCGCGGAAAGATCCTCTATATCTCCGAGCTTTGGCTCGACGGAGCGGAAGTCAGATACCGCGTATCCTCCGTCGCTCCTTCCCTCGGGGCTTTTTAATATGGGCATGAGGTGCAGGTAGTTTATACCTGTTTCCTTAAGGTAAGGCAGATGCTCCCTCACGCCCTCAAGGTTTCCCGCAAAGCAGTCGGCATACATAAGCATGCCGAAGCGTTTATTATCCCGATACCAGTCAGGAGACGCAGTCCGCTTTTTATCCCATTTTTTAAGTCTGGGACTGCGCTCCTTATGATATCGTTTGAGCATATCGCAAAAGTAATCAAACGCTGCCCTATTCTCGCCATAAAGGCTGAAATAGTGCCATTTTAACTCATCGTAGTAAGTGTTTAACCTTTTTTCAAACTCAGTCATCTTTTATCAGCTTATATCAGCCCTTTACAGCACCCTCTATCATTCCGCTCATGATCTGCTTCTGGGCGAAGAGGAAGATAACTATCATAGGTACTATCGCGAGCAGTGCCGCCGCAAGGATCATGTTCCACTCCTTAACGTAAGATCCGACGAAAGCCTGAACCGCGACCGGAAGTGTCTTTACCCTGCCGTTCTGTCCCAGCATCATGGAAGGAAGCAGATAGTCATTCCAGATCCACATGCCGTTGAGGATCGTAACCGTCGTGATGACCGGCTTTAAGAGCGGGAATATAACCTTGAAGTAGATCTGCTCGGGTGCGCATCCGTCTATGGAAGCCGCTTCCTCGAGATCAAAGGGTATGCCCTTGATAAAGCCTGTAAGAATGAACACAGTCATGGCTCCGCCGAAGCCGCAGTACGCGAATACTATGCCGGGGATCGACTGAAGCATCGAGATGCCTACAAACTTACCGACATCACGGAACGTGGCGATAAGGGGAAGCATGACGACCTGGAAAGGTATGATCATGGATGCTATGAATGTGAAATAGATAGCCATAGCCCATTTCTTTTTATTATTACGGCAGATGACCCAGCCTGCCATGCCGCCGAATACCGCAAGAAATATAAGCGACAGGAAAGTGATGACTACCGAGCATGTAAACGCATCCCAGAAAAGGAAGTGCGTATTATTTATAACGTCAACCAGGTTCTTTATGAGCTGACTGAAGCTTATGCCGTTTAACCCGATAGGATTGGACGTGATATCGTTAGTCGTCTTGCATGAGTTTATAACGACCAGATAAAACGGAAACAGCACATATATAGCGATTATAATAGCTATGATCAGCCTTATAACGACTGTGGAAGTCTTTTCTTTTCTGCCCATTACAGCTCCACCTCCTTCGAATTGGAAATACGCACCTGCAGGATGGATACAGCCGCGAGGATAATGAAGAACAATACTGCCTTAGCCTCGCCAAGCGCGTAATTATCCTTGATGACCGCGGTATTGTAGATATTCAGCGCAAGCATCTCGGTTCCGTTTGTAAGATATGCGCCCATGAAATCCGCCACCGAACCCGTACCGTTTGTCAGGGCAAGGTTCACGTCGAACTGCTTGAAAGCCGAGGTCAGTGTAAGGAAAGTACATATCGTGATAGTCGGAGCTATCATAGGGATCTTTATCTGGAAAAGCGTCTGGATCGGTGTGGTTCCGTCTATAGCCGCTGCCTCCAGCACATCACCCGGTACAGTGTTCAGACCCGTGATATAGATCAGCATGATATACCCGGCATACTGCCAGACATAAACTATTATTATCGCAACAAACGCCGTGCTCGTTTCCGCAAGCATCGAGTATCTGTTGCCCGATATCGCTGTCGTGAGCTTGGTCACAACATTGGCGAATATGAACTGCCAGATGTAGCCCAGCACGATACCGCCGATAAGATTGGGCAGGAAGTAGGACGCGCGGAAGAATCCGAGACCCTTTATCTTAGAAGTACAAAGCAGAGCCAGCAGAAAAGCGACAACGTTTACCATTATCATATTTACAACAACGAAAAGGAACGTGATAAGTATCGACCAGATGAAGCTCGGCTGCTGGAACATCTTGATATAATTGTCAAAGCCGACTTCCTTGGTAAAACGGATACCGTCCCAGTTAGTGAATGAGTATCTGATACCGAGTATCAGAGGAATACTGACGGTTACTAGAAATGCGAAAAGCAACGGAAACAGGAACACGATGTTCATTAGCGTCCTGTGATACTTAAGCGTCGGAAAGATGAAAAGCCCGACAAGCATTCCGATAATGCCTATGACCAGAAATGCTCCTCTGTAGGTCACGCCGGATTTGCTCGCATCCATGATCAGTGAAATGATCAGAAGCGCCGCGCCGCCGATAAGACAGACAAATGAAGCCAGTTTTCTGCTCATCGAAAAATCACTCATACATATCCCCCTCTCTTTTGATGAACCAAAGTTTCCTTCTCTTCTTTATATATTGCTTTTTATAAACAGGGCAGGAGCACGGTGCCCCTGCCCTGAAGCAATTCTTTAGTTCTTACTTAAAACAACTGCTTTTAGTTCTCCGCGTAGTAGGTCTTGATAACCTGACCTATCGTGCTTACGAAGCCGTCCGCATCGAGCTTGCCCTGTGCATAGTCTGCGAATACCTGGCAGGTCTCATTCTGAAGGCCGTCTTTCTTAAGCATTGTGTGCCAGCCTGAAGTCTTGCCGGAATCCATGTATGACTTGATGCTTGTGTAGAAAGGATCAGCCGCGTCAAACTTGCAGTCTGAGAACGGGCTTATAAGTCCTGCGTCGTTTACAAGGATGTCCTGTGCGGAATCATCTGATACCCACTGAAGGAATGCCTTTGCCGCGTCTACATTGCCGTCAGAGTATGCAACCCAGTAGCTCGGAGGTCCTGCGATTATAGTATCAATGCCATCCTCGAATGCATAAGGAGCAAATCCCATTGAGAAGCCTGAATAGTTCTCATTTGATGTAACGGTTCCGTTGATCCAGTTACCCTGTGTAACGAAAGCATACTTGCCTTCCGCAAAGCCCTTGACCTGATTGTCATAAGTGCCGTCTACAAGGAGGTCGGGATCTGAGTAATCATTCATCATGCCGACAAACTCAGCGAAATCCTTCATTCTTGCTTCATCGATCTGTCCGCCGTCATTAAGGAGATCTATGTATGTCTTGTCATCCTGCTTCAAGCCTGCGTCAAGATACTGTCCGAATACATGGGTACCTGATGACCAGCCAAGGTTTGCAGGCTCTGCGCACCAGCCGAATACAGCCGTAAGTCCGAGATCAGCCTTCTGGGAATCGATCTTCTCGACTGCTTCCTTCCATGCTGCAGGGCTTGTAAGGCTCGCGGGATCAACCCCTGCCTTCTCAAGTACGTCTCCGTTGTATGCAAGAGCCGTAGCCTCTACCGTGTAAGGGAATCCTATAACTCCCATGGTATCATGTGTAAGCTCGTAATCCGTATCATCCGTCCATGCCTCGCCTGTGAAATCAACGAGCATGCCGTCCCATGTGTCAGCCTGGTTAGCCTCGATGACGAAGATGTCGGGCATGTTGTCAGCCTGATACATCTTTTTGAGCTCATCTGATGCGCTTGTGTCACCACCGATGGTCTCAACAGTTACGTTTGCTCCTGTCTCTTCCTTGTACTTCTTGGCAAGATCCTGAAGCTGGTTGTCGATCTCGGGCTTACCGTTAAGAAGCCTGATGCCGTCTCCGGTGTCAGCTGCCGAAGTGTCTGCTGCATCAGCCGTATCAGCCGCGTCATCCGCTGCTCCGCTGTCTGCTGCAGCGTCTGTTGAAGTAGCTGCCGACCCGCCACATGCGGTCAGTCCAACTGCCATTACACCGGCCATGATCAATGCAATAAGTTTCTTTTTCATAAGACCTCTCCTTTTCTTTGTTTAATATTATTGCAATTAACGTTCGTTTGTAACTTTTCCGCATAAGTTTATATCATTTCATTTGAATTTTTGTAACTTATGCGGTTAAGTTGATTATAAGGTAACATACATAACCTCTATTTTGCAACCCTTTTTTTATAATTAGTCATTTTGCACATCGATCCTCTTTTCAGATTGTACGTTATGCCTTAAACCTTTTCGCGGGATTTTTTGTGATACAATTCTTTCCATGATCACAATCAAGGAAATCGCAAACAATCTGAATATGAGCACGACCACGGTCTCAAACGTGATCCACGGAAAGACCGGGGAGGTTTCATCCGACACTATAGAGAGGGTGAGAAGCTATCTTGACAAGGTCGGCTATGTCCCTAACCTTAATGCCCAGAACCTTGCGGGAAACCAGTCGCACATCATAGGCATCGTCATAAAGACCCGCGCGGAGCGTTACCTGAATATACTTTCCGAGCCCTTCGTATCGGAGATACTCGGGAGTATAGAGCAGGTGATCCGGGAAGCGGGCTACTATATGATGCTCTATATTTCAGAGGATATAGCGGATATATTAAATAAGGTCGCCGCATGGAATACGGACGGGCTCATTCTCTTCTGGATGCTGGACGATGATGCCGAGAGAGTATACAAGAGATACCGCAAGCCGATCGTATGCGTGGACACTTATATAAGCAGGGAAACAGTAGACCGGCTCGACGGCGCCCTCGTAAATATCGGACTTGAGGATGAGGAAGGCACCTACAAAGCGGTTTCCTATCTAACGGAACTTGGACATAAAAAAATCGCTTTCCTGTCGGACAACAAAGGAGCCGGTGTCGATATGCGGCGGTTTCGCGGATACCGCAG
>JAFUWM010000354.1 GCA_017483425.1 Lachnospiraceae bacterium
GCAACAGAAGAGCCGGATCAGCCAATAGCAGAGCCTGAATCAAACCCTGAACAGGCTCAGCCGGAACAGGAACCCCAGCCCGTGCAGGAAAGCCATACATCCATGATGGACGCGTTCAGGAAGGAGGCGGAACAGTGAGCGAGAAGATAACCATAAGGATAGCGGCAGCATTTACCGCGCTGATACTCGTGATGACGGCAGTGACACCTGCCTATGCCGCAGGGGATACCACGATACCGACACTTACGGCTGTGGTAAACAACGGGATGCTCACGGTGGATGCCACGGATGACGCAAGCGGCATAGCTGCAATATATATAAACGGTTATGAATTCACAAATCTGGACAATGGCTCCATAACCATCCGCATGCAGCAGTACGATACAGGGTACCAGTACTTTACCATGCAGGCAAAGGACGGGGCGGGGAACCTTTCAGAGGTATACAGGGTGAATAACCCCTATTATACCTTTCCCGATGAGGATAACGGCGAGGAAGTATCGCTCCCGTCAGACACGGAGCCAACCAAACCCACCGAATCAGAGGCAGATGTCACGGACCATGTTAAAACGGACAGCGATGGCAAAAAAACGGCCAGTCGCAGCAGCTCCAGCTCCTCATCATCCAGCACAAAGAGCAGCTCATCAAGCGTAAAGGCGAAAGCCGTGGAGGAATATGACGAGGATGAAGACGATTACGATATAGACTGCGCCAGCAGGATATCTGAAGAAGGCAGGGAGTTTTACACCATCATGACAAAGACCGGCAAGGTCTTTTACCTCGTGATCGACAGGACAAAGGACGAAGAAACAGTCCATTTCCTTACGGATATCTCGGAAAACGATCTTTTGAACGTCACGGAGGACAACAAACCCACACTCCCCCAGAACTCGGCAGTCGTGATAAAGGATGCAGGACTCGCGGATATGAGCGCAGGTTCAGGCCGTGACGGAGAGGAAGCCACGGAAAAGGAAGAGGAAGTGCAGGAGAGCGTATCTGATGACAGTCTGCTGATAGATACCTCAGAAAATACGGCAGAAGAGGCAGTACCTGAAGATTCATCCCCTATCATGAGCTTTATCCGAAGCAACCTTGTCCTGATCCTTGCAGCGGTCATGAGTATTCTGGTGCTCATCATATATTTTGTAATGAAGACCATAGGAAAAGGCACAGATGATGATTATGAGGAGGATGAGGAACAGGATGACGAGGAAGACAACGCATACCCCGAAGAGTCCGATGAGGAAGGAGAAAAGTCCGAAAACGACGCCTTCTTTGACAGGATGCAGAAATCGGATGAGGAAGCAGAGGTCCGTGAGAAGGAACATACAAAGGGGCAGCCAACCGAGGAACCCAAAAAGGAAGAGCCCAAAAAAGAAGAGCCGGAGAAGCAGCAAAGGGCAGAAAAACCAAGGGAGCCTGAGGAGAAGCCAATAGAAAAGCCGGTACAGACCGAAACCAAGCCCACGGAAGAAAAGCTCCCGGTATATACACCCTTCCCGGAGAAATTAAAAAACTTAAGCAACGATACGCCCGTCTACATCCCGATGCCCTCCCAGACCGTGGAGAACGTAGATCCCGATGAAGAGGAGCCGGAAGAAGACGAGCAGGACATTGATTAAACCCCAAGGAGGAAAACATATGCAGCTGTTAGTAACAGAGAAACCCTCAGTAGCCTCAGCCATCTGCCATGCGCTGGGGATAAATGATGAGGCAAAGCATGACGGATACATAGAAGGAAATGGTATCATAGCCACCTGGTGCAAAGGGCATCTGGTGGAGATGGCAGATCCCGAAAGCTATGACCTTAAATATAAGAAATGGTCATGCGACACCCTCCCCATAATCCCTGAGAGTTGGAAGTATCGCATAAAACAGTCCACAAAAAAGCAATTTAATATCGTAAAAAGCCTCATGCTCCGGGAAGATGTGAACAGCATCTGCAACTGCTGTGATGCCGGGAGAGAAGGAGAGCTCATCTTCCGGCTGGTATATCAGGAAGTCGGATGCAAAAAGAGCGTGAAACGCCTATGGATATCATCCATGGAGGAAGGCGCAATAAAACATGGCATGGAAAACCTTCTTTCCGGTGAGAGCTACGACAATCTCTATGAAGCTGCCCTCTGCCGTGCAAAGGCAGACTGGCTCATAGGAATGAATGGCACGAGGCTCTTCTCATCCATCTACAAGGGCAAGGTAAAGAAGGTCGGCCGCGTGCAGACCCCTACCCTTGCCATGATAGTAACAAGGGATGAGGAGATAACAAATTTCAAAAAGACCCCGTTTTATGTGGTGGAGCTTCAAAAGGATGGCCTTATCATACGCTCGGATAAGTATGAAACGAGCGATGAGGCCGAAGCAGTCCTGAAAAAATGTGACGGAGAGCAGATAAAGGTCGCAGGAGTCGCTAAAAAGGAGATAAGGACAGCACCCCCGAAGCTCTTTGACCTTACAACCTTGCAGAGGGAAGCCAATAAGACCTTCGGCTTCACGGCAAAACAGACCTTGGACTACCTTCAGAGCCTCTATGAAAAGAAGCTCGTCACCTATCCCAGGACAGACAGCCGCTTCCTCACAAACGATATGGAGTCAAGCGCCGCAAACATGGCAAGCCTCGTAAAAGGCATCACGGGATACGGTGACGATACCCCCAACATCAGATGTATCCTCGATTCCTCCAAGGTATCAGACCACCATGCCGTCATTCCCACGGTGGAGATAGCAAGGGCAAGGATGGATGAGATTCCGGATGCCGAAAAGAAGATCCTAGAGCTTGTAATGCTCCGTATGGCAGAAGCCACTTCAACAGAGTCCGTATCGATAAAGACGGATGTGGAGCTTGAATGCGCAGGCATAGCCTTCCACACGGCCATGGAAGAGCCTGTAAAGACAGGATTCAAGGAATATACCGCAAGATTCAAGGCAAAGTACGGGAATAAAGGAACCGGAGCGAGCCTTCCCTATCCCATGAGGGATCAGCTCTGCCTTGCGGGATCCGTATTACCACCCGGCTGGCAGGGCAGCATAAAGGAAGATACCACAAAACCGCCCGCATACTATACGGAATCAACTCTCCTTGCCGCCATGGAAAAGGCAGGGGCAGAAGAGACCTCAAAGGAAGCGGAGCGCAGGGGTCTCGGCACCCCTGCCACAAGGGCGGATATCATAGAAAAACTCGTCCATGACGACTATGTGAAGCGCATAGGAAAGAAGCTTCAGGCAACAGAAGAAGGCATAAAACTCATATCCTACCTGCCGGACCGGATAAAGAGCGCATCATATACCGCAGAATGGGAGAACCGCCTTGCAGAGATAGCAAAAGGCGAGACCTCGGCCCATGTATTCATGGAATGCATAGAAAATGAGGTACGCCAGATGGTAGGACAATACAGCAGCACAAAGGAAGGAGCTTGAAAATGAATAAAGAAGCAGAACTTACCCTGGAAGAGTTCAGGGAATTCATAAAGACCATGGATAGCGATACCGTGGTATCGGTGGTCATAGAAAGGGAGGATGATACAGATGTCAGAGAATAATGCAGGCAATCACGAATTCAAACAGGTGGCGATCCGCCTTAAGGTAAAGGAATCGGAGTCTCTATACAGCCCGGAGCCTGTGGACAGCGCCCTAAAGGCCGTAAAGCTCCTTGCGGACTTCATGAAGGATATGGACAGGGAGTGCGTATACATCATAAACCTGAACACAAAGATGCGCCCCCTGTCCTTCAACCTTGCGTCGGTAGGCGGCATCAGCTATGCTCCCATGGATCCGGCAAATGTCTTCAAGAGCGCGATCCTTACAAACGCAGCCCACGTCATCGTACTTCATGTACACCCTTCGGGTGACACAAAAGCAAGCCAGGCTGATATAGAGGTCACGAAGCGAATAGCCCTCGCCGGTACGGTGCTGGGTATACCATTGCAGGACCATATAATAGTGGCAGGGGAGAGCGGAGAGTTCAGGAGCATGAAATACGATATGTCGGAGCTTTTCACCGATACCATAAGACTTGGACAAGAAAGAGCAGAGTTGTTGAAGGCCGAATCCGTAACGGAAGCATCCCAAAAGGCATACGAACCCGCTCCGAAAGCACAGAAGAATCAGGATCCAGACGTCTACAACGAGGTAATGATGCTCATAAGACGCGGGCAGGAGATAGAAAACAGCACCCCCGACGCATGGAGACTCTCCCATGAAGTAGCCGAGATCTGGTCAGAGCATAACGGGGAGAAGCTCAACGATCAGGACTTTGAGGTGCAGAAGTTCATAGTCATGGCCGCAGAGGATATCGCAAAAGGCAACACCGATACGATAAAAAC
>JAFUWM010000355.1 GCA_017483425.1 Lachnospiraceae bacterium
CATCCGATATCTTTCCGGCACGTCCAAATACAAATGTCTGGTGCCACTCATCCGTACATGAGTAGAGCATGCTTACAATGAGGGATATTGCCGCTGCCTTCCTGTACGAGGACGAAAATGCGCTTATTGCAAAATATAATAAAACAGCAAGCAGCGCATATTCAGACATATGCGCTGCTTTTCTGAGATACGGCTCCAAAACCAGGCTCTGCTGTATCTGCTCTGTTTCTTCCATCCCGGAAAAATGCGCGTAAATCTCGACAAGCTGTCTTGCAATTCCTACGCTCTCATCGGTAGATACATCCGCAGGCTGATCCGAAAACCAGAAGATCACGCCCATCCAGAGCAATGCCGGGATAAACCGGGCAAGGGCTTTTATCTTTTCAATCCTTATCATCCCCGGTTATCGCTATAT
Organism: Lachnospiraceae bacterium; assembly: GCA_017483425.1. GTDB lineage: Bacteria > Bacillota > Clostridia > Lachnospirales > Lachnospiraceae > NK4A144. Next base: position 416 of record JAFUWM010000355.1, read on the forward strand.
GCACGTCATCTAGCTGCTTCTGCTCCACGGCTGCAGGAGCGCCCATCATCAGATCCTCGGCGTTTTTATTCATAGGGAAAGGTATGATCTCCCTTATCGACTCCTCGCCCGCTATAAGCATTATCATACGATCCACGCCGGGTGCTATACCCGCGTGCGGCGGCGCCCCGTAGCAAAAGGCGTTATACATTGCCGGGAACTTGGCCTTAACATCTTCCTCGCCAAGACCCACCAGCTTAAATGCCTCTATCATTATCTCGGGATCATGATTTCTGACCGCTCCCGACGACAGCTCCACGCCGTTACAGACCAGATCATACTGATATGCAAGGATCTTAAGCGGATCTTCATTTTTCAGGGAATCAAGCCCTCCCTGAGGCATCGAAAAGGGGTTGTGGCAGAATTCAAGCTCTCCTGATTCCTCACCTATCTCATACATCGGAAAATCCACTATCCAGCAAAATTCATATGCTTCCTTATCTATATGTCCGGGAACAGACTGTCCTATGGTTTTTATCAGCACTCCGCCGGTCTTTAGCGCCTGATTTTTGCTTCCCGCGCTTATAAATACGACATCACCCGGCTTAAGTGAAAGCTTTTCTATGATGTCCTCCTGCTTATCCGCAAGGAACTTCGCGACTCCTCCCGCAAGGCTTGCCCCGTCGTCTCCGCACTTCACCCAGTAGCTCTTGCCGCCGGATACTGTTTCTGCATCGGCGGTTATCTTATCTATCACCTTCCTTGAGCCTTCAAATCCGTGAACGACTACTGCTTTTATAAGCTCGGCATTATCGATCGGTTCAAAGCCGCAGCCCTTCAGCATTTCAGTAGCCTCTGTCAGTATAAGGTCTATGCGCAGATCCGGCTTGTCCGTTCCGTAGGTATCAAGCGCGTCAAGATAAGCAATGCGCTTAAACGGTGCCTCTGAGGCTCTCTTGTATTTACCGTACTTTGCGAATATCGGAGGAAGCACATCCTCTATCACGGCAAATACATCCTCCTGCGAGGCAAAGGCCATCTCCATATCAAGCTGATAGAACTCTCCCGGAGACCTGTCGGCTCTCGCGTCCTCATCCCTGAAGCATGGCGCTATCTGGAAGTATCTGTCAAAGCCTGACGCCATGAGTATCTGCTTGAACTGCTGGGGCGCCTGAGGAAGCGCATAGAATTTACCGGCATGAAGTCTTGATGGCACAAGATAATCCCTTGCTCCCTCAGGAGACGATCAGGTAAGTATAGGTGTCGTTATCTCAAGAAAATCATTCTCCGTCATGGCATTTCTTAATTCCGAGACTATCCTGCTCCTCAGCACTATATTTGCCTTTACCTCAGGATTTCTTAGATCCAGATACCTGTATCTGAGTCTTGCGTTTTCATCAGCTTCCCTTGACCTGTTTATCTCAAACGGAAGCTCATTATACCGGCACTTTCCCAAAACCTTTATATCCTCCGGCACGACTTCTATCTCGCCTGTCGGGATGTCGGGATTCTTGCTTGATCTCTCTCTTACGATCCCTTCTATTTGAAGCGTTGATTCAGTATTGACCCCCGAGAGCTTCTCCATCATTTCCTCGGTCTCTATGACTATCTGAGTCACACCGTAAAAATCCCGAAGCACAAGAAACCCGAGATTTTTACTCACCTTTCTCATATTCTCATAGTAGCCCGAAAGCGTAACCCTTTTTCCCGCGTCACCAAGCCTTAATTCTCCGCAGGTATTAGTCCTTGACTGTACCATCTTTATCTTCCTTCTTCCTTTCCGTAAGTATTATTTTTACCTTATCTATCCTGTTTTTCGCGCTCTCTATTATCTCAAACGTGATACCGTTCTCATCCACAAAGGTCTCCCCGGCCTGAGGTATATTATCACACATTCCTATGATGTATCCTCCGACCGTATCATAGTCATCAGAGTGGAGATCGGTACCTATCTCGTCATTCAGATCGTCAAGCTTTACCGAAGCCTCCACGAGATACTCCCTCTCTGAGATCTCTTCTATGAGATCCTCTTCCTCCTCATCATACTCGTCCCTGATCTCACCGACTATCTCCTCTATGAGATCCTCCATCGTGACTACGCCCTCCGCCGCGCCGTACTCATTCAGGACTATGGCTATCGGAACCGATTCCTCCTGCATCTCGACCAAAAGCTCTGACGTTTTCTTGGTTTCATAGGTATAGTACGCGTCACGCATTATATCCGTGGTCCTGAAATGCTCTTTGTCCGCGCTCATGAAAAAGTCTTTGATATTTATCACGCCGATTATATTGTCCCTGTCGTCCTTATAAACAGGTATCCTGGTATATCTGTCGTCGCTGAATACGGTTCTTACTTCATCATAGGTCGCGTCGATATCCACCTCTGTCACATCTATACGCGGCGTCATGATGTCCTTTGCCCTGGAATCCCCGAAGTCCACGACATTATTTATCATCACACGC
>JAFUWM010000029.1 GCA_017483425.1 Lachnospiraceae bacterium
ATCAATTTCCTCATCACGGCATTCGTGCTTTTCCTTATCATCAAGTCCTTTAATAAAATGAAAGAAAAAGCTGATAAGCTTAGAAAGAAAGAAGAAGAGAAAGCCGCTGAGGAAGAGCCTGCAGAGGAGATACTGCTTCTGAGAGAGATAAGAGACTCCCTTAAGAAATGATAATAAGACGGGCAAATCTTTCGGATCAGCCGGAAATAGAGCGTCTGCTTACGCAGGTATGCAAGGTACACGCAGACATACGGCCAGATCTTTTTATAGAAGGAAAAAGAAAATATACGGAGACCGAGCTTGCCGCTATCATAAAGGATGACGGCAGGCCGGTCTTTGTAGCTATTGATGATGACGGTACGTTTATGGGGTACTGCTTTACCGTCATAGAGGAGCATAACGGCTTCAACGAACCTCCCCACAAGACTCTTTATATCGACGATCTCTGCGTAGACGAGAATATAAGAGGAAAGCATGTGGGCAGAACTCTTTACGAATATGTCAGGGAGTGGGCGAAAAGCAATGGCTTCTATAACATCACGCTTCATGTCTGGGAGCATAATGAAAAAGCAAAATCGTTTTATAACGCGATGGGCATGAAGATACAACTGTACGGTATGGAAGAGGTCATAGACTCTTAATCCCGGAAAAATAATTAGTTAATTGTATACAGAATAGTGTTATAATAAAAATATGTTTCTCCATATGGGGGTAGTGACCGCGATTATCTTATGACCGCGGCATAAGTATTTGTCTGCAGACACCGCTGTCTTTTAGGTGCAGGGCAGGCGATAAAGGAGGTATTTTATATGAAGCAAACAGAAATGCTTGCCATGATTCTGGCAGGCGGAAGGGGCAGCAGGCTCAAGGCTCTGACGAGCAAGATAGCGAAGCCTGCGGTATCTTTTGGGGGAAGATACAGGATCATTGATTTCCCACTTTCAAACTGCGCGAACTCGGGTCTGGATGTAGTCGGCATACTGACACAGTATGAGCCGGTGCTTTTGAGTTCGTATGTATCCCAGGGAAGGTACTGGGGTCTTGATACAAGAGATTCGGGCGTATATGCGATAGCACCGAGGGAAAAGGCTGACGCGGAGCTTGATGTCTACAAGGGTACGGCGGATGCCATCACGCAGAATATAGATTTCATAGATACCTACAATCCGGAATATCTTCTGGTACTCTCAGGCGATCACATCTATAAAATGAACTACGCAAAGATGCTCGATTATCACAAGGAGCACAAATCAGAGGCAACAATAGCCGTTATTGGCGTTCCGATGAAGGAAGCTAGCCGTTTCGGTATCATGAATGCGGACGAGAATGACAAGATATATGAGTTTGAGGAGAAACCAAAGCATCCCAAGAGCAACCTCGCGTCAATGGGAATCTACATCTTTAACTGGAAGACTCTTCGCAAGACACTGCTTGCAGACGAAAAGAACGAGAAATCCAGCCACGACTTCGGCAAAGACATAATTCCCGCTCTTATGGCCGCAGGGAAGAATGTATACGCATACAGATTCAAGGGCTACTGGAAGGATGTCGGGACGATAGATTCTCTTTGGGAAGCAAACATGGATCTTCTCGACCACTCAAGCGAGCTTAATCTTTCGGACTATACATGGCGTATTTATTCGGAAGATCCGACAGACCTGCCGCAGTACATAGGACCTGACGCCGAGATCGACACGGCGTATATCACACAGGGCTGCAGGGTAGACGGCAAGGTGGTTAATTCGGTGCTGTTTACAAATGCAAAGGTAGCGCCCGGAGCGGTAGTAAAGGATACGGTGCTTATGCCGGGAGCCGAGGTCGCGGAGGGAGCCAGGGTAACAAGGGCTCTTGTCGCGGACGGAATAAAGATAGGCAAAGGCGCAAAGGTTGGTTCGGCAAGCAGCGCGGAGATACTGCTTGTAGATCAGGATGTAAAGGGGGTGGAGTAAATGCCGAGAGCTTTGGGGATAATCACTCCGTCAGGAAATAATATGAGAGTACATGGAATGGATCATTTCCGCCCGATATCGGCGTTTTCATTCCTTGGAAGATACAGGATAGTTGATTTTCCTGTATCAAATATGTCAAACAGTGATATAGAGCATATACAGGTGTATGTAAGCCAGAATCCGAGATCACTTGCGGAACACCTCGGAACGGGACGAACATACAATATCAACTCCAAGAGGGGTAAGCTGCAGCTTCTCTTCAACCAGGATTCAAAGATAAACGAGATCTATAATACGGATATAAGGGCTTACTCTGATAATATGGATCAGATAGAGCTTGCGCATGAGCCCTATGTAGTGATAACACCCGGGTACATGATCTTTAAGGAGGACTACGGTCAGCTTCTCAAAGAGCATATAGCGTCTGGGGCTGAGGTCACTTTGCTGTACCACAAGGTGGACAATGCCGATAAGACATTCAGGAACTGCCGCACGGTATCCCTGAACCGCCAGAAGGGCATAAAGAATATAGGCTGGAATGACGGCTCGATAGCAGAGACAAACATCTTTATGGATACTTATGTAATGAGCCGTGAGCTTTTCATCAAGCTCATAAACAAGGCTCAGAAGATATCATCCGTATACAGGCTTGTGGACATCATAAATGAAGAAATTGATAATCTCGACATAAGGGGCGCGGCACATAAAGGGTATTTTAATGCCGTGACGGATTTCAAGAGTTACTTTGATGCTAATCTGGAGCTCC
>JAFUWM010000356.1 GCA_017483425.1 Lachnospiraceae bacterium
ATGCCTTTTCTATTATATAGAGCTCATTATCATGAACCGTCACCGCATCCCCGTGTTCACCGTTGATACAGGCTTTCTCACAGAGCGCGGGACATACCCTTCCCGTGAACTCCGGAAAATTACTTGTCTTTATAAGCCTCGACAGGGCATGCTCGGCATGGCCGTGGTAAACCGCGTCGTTCCATTCAGGTATCAGATTGTGCAGCGGACATCCCGTCACCATACCCTTAAGCCTCATAGCCGACTGACAGAATGGCACGCCGCAGTCCATACATCTCGCCCCCTGCTCCATCCTTCCCTCATCATCAAGCGGCAGATGAAACTCCCTGAAATTCCTGATCCTCTCCTCCACGGGAATATCTGTATTATTACGTCTCTGATAATCCAAAAAACCTGTAGTCTTGCCCATAGTTATTTATCCTTTCCCTTTGCCTCTGAGCGGGTAAACACATATTAATCCATGCCCCATCCTACTTAGTAATAGAATTAAACGCCTCTAATTCCGCATTCTCCCTCGACAGTCCCTGCTCCTCAAACCGTCCTATCGCCGTGAGCATCATCTGATAATCCCTCGGAATGATCTTTTTGAAGTCCTTTATATAGGACTCAAAATCTCCGAGTATCTTACCCGCAAGATGAGAGCCTGTCTCATGAAGATAATCCCCGAGTATTGTCTTAAGCTCTTCGACATCATACTTATCCTTAAGCTCCTCCATATTGACCATGTCCTTATTAAGCCTTCTGTATAGCGAATGGTCTTCATCCAGTACATAGGCTATGCCGCCGCTCATGCCCGCGGCGAAATTCTTGCCGGTAGGACCTAATATGACCGCCCTGCCGCCCGTCATGTACTCAAGACCATGATCCCCCAGTCCCTCGCACACAGCCGTGGCTCCCGAATTTCTCACACAGAAACGCTCGCCTGCGACACCGCAGACATAAGCCTTTCCGGAGGTAGCGCCATAGAGCGCAACGTTTCCAATGATGATGTTCTCGGAAGCATTAAATATTGATTCTTTAGGAGGAATCACTATGAGCTTTCCTCCGGAAAGGCCCTTTCCAAAGCCGTCGTTGGCATCCCCCGAAAGGCGTATCGTAACCCCCTTCGGAATAAAAGCCCCGAACGACTGTCCGCCACCGCCTGCGGCATCTATCACATATGTATCATCGCCAAGCTTATCCTGACCGTATCTTTCGGTGACCTCAGATCCGAATATCGTACCGAACGCTCTGTCAGTGCTGGATACGTCTATGCTCACGCTGCCCTGTTTTTTATCAAGCATGGGAAGCAGTATACTCTCATCGGGAGTTCTCTCGGTATGAAAATCATAGAGGCTTGCCGGATCGAAATGCCTCTTTTCGGCCTTTGCAAAGGCGGGATCTAAAATGTATCTCATGTCAACGCATCCTGCCCTGCCTGTCATTGCCTTATCCCTGACCTTAAGGCAGTCGGATCTGCCAATCATATCTTCAAGCTTTCTGAAGCCAAGCTCTGCCATGATCTCCCGAAGCTCCTCCGCTATGAATCTCATGAAATTAATGATATATTCAGGCTTTCCCGTAAACCTTTTCCTAAGCTTGGCGTTCTGTGTAGCTATCCCAACTGGACAGGTATCCTTCGAGCAGACACGCATCATCATACAGCCCATGCATACAAGAGGAGCTGTCGCGAATCCGAATTCCTCAGCTCCAAGGAGCGCCGCTATGGCAACATCCCTGCCGGACATAAGCTTCCCGTCAGTCTCAAGCACCACCCTGTCCCTGAGCCCGTTTTCTATAAGGCTGTGGTGTGCCTCCGCGACACCGAGCTCCCACGGAAGACCCGCTCCATGAACAGATGAAAACGGAGCGGCTCCCGTTCCGCCGTCATAGCCTGATATAAGGATTAGGCCGGCCCCCGCCTTTGCCACGCCGGAAGCGATGGTCCCTACCCCGGATTCAGATACGAGCTTCACTGATATACGCGCTTCACGGTTTGCGTTCTTTAAGTCATAGATCAGCTCCGCCAGATCCTCTATCGAATAAATATCATGATGGGGAGGAGGCGAGATAAGGGACACTCCGGGTGTTGAGCATCTTATCTTCGCAACCCACGGATAGACCTTTTTCCCCGGGAGATGACCTCCTTCTCCCGGCTTTGCCCCCTGTGCCATCTTTATCTGTATCTCCTTTGCAGAATTAAGATAAGCCGATGTCACGCCGAATCTCCCCGACGCCACCTGCTTTACCGCTGAATTTCTTATCGTACCGAAGCGTGCGCTGTCTTCTCCGCCCTCCCCCGTATTTGATTTACCGCCAAGCGTATTCATCGCCACTGCAATGGTTTCATGAGCCTCTTTAGATAGTGATCCGTAAGACATGGCGCCCACCTGAAAACGCCTGACTATCTCATCCGCGCTCTCCACCTCGTCTAAAGGCACACTCTTTCCTGCCGGGGCAAAATCCAGAAGTCCCCTCAGGGTATGACATCTTTCGCTGTCATCCACCCGTCCGGAATATACCTTAAACTGCTCATAATCCCCGTTTCTTACGGCCTGCTGCAGATTGACTATCGTTTCGGGATCGTACAGATGATCTTCCTTGTCCTTTCCCGATCTCAGGCTGTGAAAGCCCGTGGAGTCAAGCGTAGTGTCAACCCCGAGTCCCAACGGGTCAAAGGCATGGTCATGCCTGAAGGATATCTCCTCTTCTATCTCATTCAGTCCTATCCCCCCTACACGGCTCACCGTTCCCGTGAAGTATCTGTCTATTACTTCTTTTGAAAGCCCTATGGCCTCAAATATCCTCGCGGACTGATAGGACTGTATAGTGGATATTCCCATCTTCGCGGCTATCTTTACCACCCCGCCGAGAAGAGCCTTATTATAGTCATCTATCGCCGTATGGTAGTCCTTATCAAGTATCCCCCTGTCTATGAGCTCCGCTATACACTCATGCGCGAGATAGGGATTTATCGCCCTCGCCCCGAAGCCTAAAAGCGAAGCCATCTGATGGACATCTCTGGGCTCCCCGCTCTCTAAAATAAGCGACACCGCAGTCCTCTTTTTGGTTCGGACCAGATGCTGCTCAACCGAGGATACCGCAAGCAGAGAGGGAACAGGCACATGGTTCTCGTCAACTCCCCTGTCGGAAAGTATGATGATATTAAAGCCATCCGCCACCGCTCTGTCCACGGCTATATCAAGCTGCTCCAGAGCCTTTTCAAGCGAGGTATTTTTATAATAGAGCATTGATATGACTCTTGCCCTGTAACCAGGTCTGTCAAGCGATCTGATCTTTATGAGATCTACACCCGTAAGTATAGGGTGATCCACTTCAAGCACTGCGCAGTTCCCGCTTTTTTCATTCAAAAGATCCCCGTCTGAGCCTATGTACACTGTCGTATCGGTCACGATCTTTTCCCTCAGCGAATCTATAGGGGGATTTGTCACCTGCGCAAAAAGCTGCTTGAAATAATTAAATAATAACTGATGATCCTTTGACAGCACTGCAAGAGGCACATCATGTCC
>JAFUWM010000357.1 GCA_017483425.1 Lachnospiraceae bacterium
CCATGGTGGCGCCGTCCTCACAGATCGCACGCTTGGTATTTAAATTATACATATTCTTGGACCAGTTCTCTATAGTAGAGTATCTGAGTCTGGCGTTCCTGCCTACAAACAGCTCCACACATCCCGCATGAAGATTTGCCACGTTGTACTTGGGTGCAGAGCAGCCCTCTATGAAGTGAAGATCCGCTCCCTCGGACACTATTATCAGCGTATGCTCGAACTGACCCGCACCAGCCGCATTAAGCCTGAAGTACGACTGCAGAGGAATCTCAACTTTTACTCCCGGAGGCACATATACAAAAGATCCTCCTGACCATACCGCCCCGTGAAGCGCCGCGAATTTATGATCTGTCGGCGGTACAAGCTTCATGAAATGCTCACGCACCATTTCCTCATATTCACCCGTAAGGGCGGATTCCATATCGGTGTAGATCACTCCCTGCGCCAGAACCTCTTCTTTTACATTATGATAAACAAGCTCTGAATCATACTGCGCTCCCACTCCGGCAAGGCTTGTACGCTCCGCTTCGGGAATGCCGAGTCTCTCAAAGGTATTTTTTATATCATCCGGAACCTCTTCCCACGTTGCCTGCATTTTTGTTTTCGGCTTTACATAGGTCACGATATCGTCCATATTGAGTCCCGAAATATCCGGTCCCCATTCCGGAACCTTAAGCTCGTTATATATTTCAAGACTTTTCAGCCTGAAATCAAGCATCCACCCGGGATCGTGCTTCTCCTTTGATATCTCCCGCACGATATCAGGTGTCAGACCTTCCTTTACTTTATAGAAGTCCTCATCCTTTTCCTCATACCGGAAATCATAGAGGCTTCTGTCTATATCATTTACTTCGCTTCTTTCTCTGTCCATTTATAACCCTTGATATTAACTATTCCGCAATATATTTCTCGAAACCGTTCTCGTTTATCTCCTCTACAAGTGACGCGTCACCGTCAGCCACTATCTCACCCCTCACCAGCACATGGGTGTAATCGACATGAAGTGACTCCAGGATTTTCGTACTATGTGTTATTATTAGAAGCGCCCCGTCTTCATTCTTCTGATATTCCTCTATACCTGCGGATACTGTACGCACAGCGTCTACATCAAGACCTGAATCCGTCTCGTCAAGTATCGCAAATTTAGGCTTCAGCATGAGAAGCTGCAATATCTCCGCCTTTTTCTTCTCTCCTCCGGAAAAGCCCACATTCAAATCTCTGTCTTTATACGGGGTATCGAAGTTTAATATCTCCATATTAGCCGCAAGCTCCTTGCGATATTCAGAGAATTTTATCTTTTCTCCGGTCTTCTGCACTATCGCGTTCCGTATAAAGGATGATACCGTAATCCCCGGTACCTCCAGAGGATTCTGAAAGGACATGAACGTTCCTGCCTTAGCCCTTTTGTCCGCAGGCTCGTTTTTCATATCAAGACCGTTAAAATAAATACTACCACCCGTTATTTCATACAAGGGATTCCCCATGAGAGCATTGCCGAGCGTTGATTTGCCTGCGCCGTTAGGTCCCATGAGTACATGGGTCTCACCTTTTCCTATATTCAGATTTATCCCTTTAAGTATCGGACTGCCGTCTATTGCTACAGACAGATCCTTTATCTCTAATAACGCCATTTCACTCCTCACTTTCTGACTTATTGAACGCCATTCCGGTTTTGCATAACTCCCCCAGACAGCTCTCAAAATTCACTCCGTACCAGCGTTTGTCCTGAGCTTTCTCTGTCTCCTCAATACAGCGGTTCACAAAATCAACGGCATGCTTCGAAGCCTCCGCTATAGTCTGATCTTCAAGCAGGCACCCCGTCACAACCGAGGAAAAAATATCTCCTGTTCCCAAATATCTCCCGTTATGTTTTGTGTTTTCTGCTGTATATACTTTGTCTGTGGCTCTGTCATAGGAAACTGCCCCCATAGAACATTCATCAAAGTGGATTCCGGTTATCACTACCTTTTCCGGTCCCATATTGGAAAGCCGGGCAAGCATTTCAGATATCTCCCTCATTGAAAACCCTGAGGGCTCACTGTAATCCATATCCAAAAGCATACAGGCTTCCGTGAGATTAGGTATGATAACATCCGCTTTTGATATAAGCGGATGAATGTGGTCAACAAAATCATCGGGAAGTCCGGAATAAAGCATGCCATCATCCGCCATTGCAGGGTCAACCACCACAAGACAATCTCCGTGTCTGAATCTGTCAATAAAGGCCGATATTTCTTCTATTTGCTTTATTGATCCCAGATAGCCGGTATAAATCGCGTCAAAACGTATGTTATTTTCTATCAATTGCGCTGATATCTCTCCGATCTTATCAGAAAGATCATATGCTATGAAACTCTCAAACGCTGTGTGAGTGGAAAGAAGCGCCGTAGGTATGACAGATGCTTCCACACCAAGGCAGGAAAGCACGGGTATAGCCGCTGTAAGAGAGCATTTACCTACGCAGGATATATCCTGCAGAGTGACAACACGCTTCATTCCATCCGGCTCACGAGTGGATAATGACTGTGGTACCTACAGTAATCGTATTGTACAAAGCCTCTGCCATGCTTCTCGGCATATTTACGCAACCATGGGAACCGTTTGTCTTATATATGCTGCCGCCGAATGAACTCCTCCATGAAGCGTCATGTATTCCATAATTTCCCGTAAAGGGCATCCAATACTTAACATAGGACTCATAACCCGGACCCTTCAGGGTTCTGTCGGTAGATTTGCCATATACCTGATAAGTCCCCTGAGGGGTATCATTATGAGCAGACTCATTGCCGGTCACTACATCCGATACCAGGGTCGGTACGCCGTTTTGATAAAAAGTAAGCTTCTGCTCCGTGATATTAATATCAATATAGGTCTGACCGGTCAAAACCGCTGTCGTCTGGAAATCCTCAGAGCTCTGGCTCTCTGTTATCTGCGCCTTTGCGCTCTCCTCAGCGCCGGGAACACTCGAAACCGTCATAAGCGGGGTTCTTGACGCGCTTAACCCAAGGGTAATCGCCGATATCAGATACTGCTTCTCCATATCCTGGTTCAAAACAGTATAACCCGGCAGCTCATACAAGGAAGCAAGTCCCGCAACAAAGCTGCTTATTGCCCCCTGATCCGCACTGTAATTCCCTGCCGCATCAACCGCAAATGTACCGTCCGCATTTTTTTGCAGAAGATTAAGCATTACGCTCTGATCTAATGTAAACTCAGACTGAACTCCGTCCGGAACCGGATAGGCGCTGAAATCATAAACTATCGATGCCACGTTCTGTGCTTTCGCATCAAGCGCAGGCACAAAAACCGCCAAAAAAACCGCCAAAACCGCTGCCGCAGATAATAAAAACTTTTTCATTGCTCTCTCCCTAAATATAACCTTGCAAAAAACTAACTTTATAATTATAGTCTCGTTACGCTGTCAGTTTCAAGCCCTAAATGCGCAGGTTTTGATCTCCTGTTAAAAAAGTGCTTAATTGGCGCAGTTTGTAGTGCTCTCCCACTACATCTTGTAGTTGATAGCGCTGTTTTTTTAAGTCTATAATGTATTGGGTTTTTATGTTTGTTTTTTTTGGAGAGGAAGAGGTTTATGAAAAATCCGGTCACATACGCTGCAGCGGTATTTATTATGTCTGCTGCTTTTTTTATTCCGTCGCATCCTGTGTCGGCAAACGAGTTAAGCAATACCACGGCTGAAGCTTCTGATAATGATACAGAAGAAATCGCCGGGATATCCGCCACTGAAAAGGCAGTCTCGGAGCGCATAGAGGCTGAAAAAAGCGCCATAGAAGCTGCCTATTCAGGTATCGAACAGGCTGCCGAGATCAACCGGTTCACATCAGATCAGACTATAGCGGATCGTATCCTGGCTGAAAAAAAGACAATCGCGGCTGCAAGAGAGGATATAGAAAAAGCCGCTGAATATAATAAGGAAAAGGAGTATTCCGATATCGTGGAATCAATGCCGGATCACACCTATATCGATATCAACCTTACCTCACAAACACTTACATACTATATTAACGGCGGTGTGACTATGGTTTCCGACATTGTATCCGGCAATGTCTCAAGGAACTGTGATACTCCACAAGGGGTCTATCAGATATACGGCAAGCAGAAAAGCCGCACACTCAGAGGCCCGAACTACGAGGCATACGTAAACTACTGGATGCCCTTTAAGGGAAACTACGGAATACATGACGCAACCTGGAGAAGCTCCTTCGGTGGCGATATCTATCAGACAAACGGCTCACATGGCTGTGTTAACATCTCAAAAACAACAGCCGCTATACTTTATGAAACCGCCCCTGTGGGAACCCGGGTCTTTGTCCATTTATAAAAACCTTGGAAGCGGAGTAACCTTCCTCTCCCAGATCTTTTTTCCGAGGTATAGCTCCATGGCGTCTTTCTGGTCCGCAGACACCTGAGAATACGTGACAAAAGTACCGTCTCCTGTCACGATCGGTGAATTCTCCGGACCGCATATGGCTCCAAGGGTATCCCGACAAGACGTAAGTCCGTCATTTGCACCTGTAGTATACTTCCACATGTCCAGTCCTCCTAGTTCTTTTTCTTTAAAAGCTGTGGCTTCCGCCGCCTCCTGAGAAGCCGCCACCGCCGCCTCCACCTCCGCTGCCTCCACCGGAGCCGGAGCTGTGACGAGTCTTATGGCTGCTCACCAGATTCTTCCCTACAGCCGTACCTATTACGGCACCTGCTGCCGCGGCAATAAGCGTTTCACTGTCAACAGAAACCTTGCCCTTTTTCATCCACACATACATGAAGTTAAAAAGCAGAGCGAATACAACCGCCAAGAGAAGGGTGGATATATATCTCATAGGCTGCGCTATTCTTTCACCGTACAGTACTGTCACTATCTCATTGAAGCCCTCCTCCGCGCATCCGAAATAGTCTCCTTTGGTGGCATAGCCGTAAATATTATCTGTTATGATATAACCATAGCTTTTGTTTATATGCTTATATATTTCTCCGCTGCTCATTATGGCGATCCTACGGTCACCCATATCTATGCAGAGAGTCGTACCGCTTTCGTTATTAAAAAGCTCATAGCAATAATCTGCCGCAGTCTTCTCGGCATCTGATGATGAAGTGCTGACAAAGGCCGCTCCGCCGTAATTTGTCACGCTTCTCAAATAATCATTCAGCAGCGCCGTCTCCTCCTCTTCACTCAGAAGATCCTCATCATCTATGATATAGGCTTCATATCCGGTTTCCACATTGACATACACCGGCTCATACGCGAAAGCCCTGTCATTCGGGAGTATAAAAAACAGTATTGTAAGCTGCGTCAGAGCCAAGAATTTTATTAATGATTTATTTTCCGACATCACGGTTGTCTCCTTCCCTCTTATGAAATTCCGGAATCGGTCTTGTAGTAAGCAGATTATACTGGTTTATCATATTAAGTGAGACAAGACACACCGAAATAAGAGCTATAATGCTTCCCGCATAATATATCCAGTCCTGCACCGGAGCCATAAAAGCTACCAGAAAGGCTATTATTTCCGCGGCAACCGGCAGAAGCGCCAGCAGCTTCATCTTTTGTTCTTTAAGAGTCGACATGTTTTTAAGAGATGTAACGTGCAGCACGATCCCCACTATACATACCGCCAGACATACCAATATAGAGCGCTCTTTGGCTGAATCCATGGTAAACATTATGAACAGCAAAGCTATACCGACGCATGTAAATACCGTCGTTGAAAGCTTTCCTTTCTTTTTCACTCCTTTTTTCCTTATATTCTTCTTTGCTTTCTCAAGTTCCTCGCCACTGAGTGCTCCCAGATCATTAGCGTGGCTTTCCCTCTCGGCTATGGAAACGATCTCCTGTCTGTACATATAATGTACAAGGATAGCCGCAATGGAGGATATCATAAGGATAGTGGCAGGCAGTACAAGCACACTCGCAATGCATGATATGACAAAAAGGACGACCGCTATAACTGCGGAAGCCTTAAGGAACTTACTAACGTCTATGGGGATTTCGGCTGAAAGCTTGCCGGTTTCGCCGTTTATGACACCGTATGCGAGTCTGTCGCCCTTTCTCCATGTCAAAAACCAGACCGGGAATAGGTTCAGGTGGCTCTCTTCAACCCTGCTGCCGAATATCTTTGACCTTGATTCCAGATCGGAGGGAAGCTCAACCGTTGCGCCGCTCCTGAATTCAGACGTGACATCTCTTATCACATGATCATGCGCCATGGCTATCGCTTTATCCGTATATACATCCGCATCAACATCGGCGGTATCAGCAAAAAAGCCTGCCATATACGCCGGATTGAACTCCACCATGTCGTCTTTATTAAACGGGGATATCTGTGCCGATATCTCGTCATCAAAGCTCGCCGAGGCATCCTGCGGTATCGGTATCCTGACACCCCTTAACTGAGGCTCGGCCTTATACTCATCCGTATAATCGTAATTTCCGCTTGTATAGGATTCTTTCACGGTAAGCTCGGGGTTATTGGTAAAGCCTACATTCATCTCCCAGTACGGGATATATATACCCTTGAAGTTTTCCAGAAACTCGGGATCCGTAAATTCCTTAGGAGCATATGGCTCCTTTTTCGCGCCGGCACTGTATATGGCCTTGCACTGCTCCTTGGTCTGCTTGAACGGGATTATGTATTTGGGCTTCTTCTCCTGACTGAGCCTCCCCTCAAGATTAGCCTCCGTACCGCAATAGCTGCAAAAAGTGACCGCCGTATTATCCGTAGTCATCAATTCCGCTCCGCATTGCGTACAGGTAAAGACTTTCGCCTCATAGGTGTCCTTTTCCTTTACCTCTTTTGCGTCTTCATAATCGCTCACAGGATAAACACTGTCACAGAAAGGACATTTAAGCTCCTGCAGGGCAATATTCAATACAAGATCTCCGCCGCAGCTTTTACATTTGTACATAACCCTCTCCTTACTAAATCAGACCGCCTGATCTGAAGCCCGCGTTTCCGATAACGTGGACACAGCTATTAAATATTGCTCACTGGTTGACTCCGTTAGGTCTTTTGAACTCCACCTTGTCCTTGAACTCAGCCTTATCCGCTGTTCCCGAAGCCTTTTGATAGAAAAAAGTCGTAGGGTCGTTCAGGAGCTTCTTTAAGGTCCTGCCGCTCCATGATCTGCTCCTGAATCCGCTGCTCCAGGCTTGGATCGCCTCGCCCTCAACGGTTATATTATACATTGATCCCCCACTCACCATTACGCCGTCGACGTCAAATTTACCTTCTTCGTCAACGGTATAGTTCTTTCCAAAGCCGCTTATGGCATTGATGTCTATCTTCTCTGTATCCTCTGCCAGGCAGATCACCGGATTGCTGCAGAAATAGATACCTGTTATCACAAAGACACTTAAAGCTACTAAAAAGGATTTGAATTTCTTATAATATTTTCTCATAGTCCAGCGCCCCTTTC
>JAFUWM010000358.1 GCA_017483425.1 Lachnospiraceae bacterium
GGGGCTTCCTCGGTCACGATCGAGATCAAAGGTGGCGGCATAGATTTTATCCGGGTCACGGATAACGGCACAGGGATCCCCGCGGATGAGATCCGACTTGCTTTCACTCCGCATGCTACAAGCAAGATAAAGAGTGCCGATGATCTGTTTGATGTGAGGAGTCTCGGCTTCAGGGGAGAGGCGTTGGCCTCGATAGCGGCGGTTGCCCGGACGGAGCTCGTGTCAAAAACCGCTGACAGCCTAACAGGGACACTTTACAGGATAGACGGCGGCAGAGAGATTTCATTTGAAGAGGTTGGCTGCGCGGAGGGTACGACCTTTATTGCAAGCAATCTTTTTTTTCATGTGCCCGCAAGAAGGAAGTTCTTAAAAAGCGCGATAACCGAGGCAGGATATATAACGGAATTCGTTCAGAAGATAGCGATAGAAAGATCGGATATAGCATTTAAATATATCGTAAATAATGACGTCAAATTAGTGACCACCGGAAACGGCTCCGTAAAGGATAATATATACAGGATATACGGCAGGGATATCTCTGATGCCTGTCTTGCTGTAGGCTCATCAGATAACGGGATGTCGCTTTCCGGATATATAGCAAAGCCGGTTGTAGCGAGGAATAACAGAAGCCTTGAGATCTTTTTCGTGAACGGTCACGCTGTAAGCGACAAGGTGCTTGAAAAGGCGGTGGAGACTGCATACAAGCCTTTTTTGATGCAGCATAAATTTCCTTTCGTTTATTTGTTTCTGTCACTGGATCCGGGCATGGTGGATGTGAATGTGCATCCGAGGAAAACGGAAGTCAAGTTTTCTCTCGGAAACACGGTTTTTGATTTTGTGGAGCGGACAACGGAGGAGGCTTTAAGGCGCACGGAGCTTATAAATAAAGTGGAGCTTTCTCCGGATGAAAAAAAAGAATATGTGGCGGATAAGAAAAGTCCGGAGCCATTTGAAGCAAAGCGCACGGGGGATATCGCAGATATTGATCATCTGAATGATATACTCAGAAATGAAACACAAAATGACCGCCTGGATGATGCCGGGGTCGGTGGATTTTTTGTCGAAGCAGGGGAGCCTGACAGGATTCTCATGGAAGAGTCGGAAGAGTCAGGTTATCTTACAAAAACCGACAAAAAAGCAGCAGCGTATGAGCCGCTGCAGGAAACTTTGGATGCGGTTCAGACGGATCTCTTTGAGGACAAGATCATAAAGCCTTCAAACAAGCCTGATTTCAGGATAGTTGGGTGTGTCTTTGATACATACTGGATCATTGAGTACAAAGATAAGATGATAATGATAGACCAGCATGCGGCGCATGAAAAGGTCATGTATGAGAGGTTTACAAAGGAATATAAAGAGAGAAAGGTAGTATCGCAGTATATTGACCCGCCTGTTATCATAACCGTAAGCGGCAGGCAGGAGGAAGCGATCGAGAAGTATTCGGAGGCATTTAGTTCACTGGGCTTTGAGATAGAAAGATTTGAGGGCAACGAATACGCTTTAAGAGCGGTTCCCTCAGGCTTTATGAAGCTGGAAAACAAAGAGATATTTATGGGACTCCTCGATGAGATGACTGAGAATACTACGGATACGGCAGAGGTATCAGTCATACATGACAGGCTTGCGCAGATGTCCTGCAAGGCTGCGGTAAAGGGAGGCAACAGGCTGTCACTCATGGAGGCGGATGAGCTTTTATCCGAGCTTCTGTCACTTGATAATCATTACCGGGAGGCTTTCGCCGTCCCGTCACTCTGCGTCCTCATCAAACTCGAACTCTTCGTCAACGACAATGTTGACCAACGCTTCCAGCGTTTCCATGAGCGCGGCCTTGA
>JAFUWM010000359.1 GCA_017483425.1 Lachnospiraceae bacterium
GGGCATTTCAAGATCAAGCCCTGCCGCCAGTCCTTTTACCCTGTCGTTTACGGCACCCCAGTCACTCATGACTACTCCGTCAAATCCCCATTCGTCACGGAGGATATCCGTGAGATAGGTTTTGTTTTCAGACGCATGTAGACCGTTTATCCTGTTATATGAACACATGACAGTCCATGGCCTGGCATTCTTCACTGCGCTTTCAAATGCCGCGAGATAAATCTCCCTCATTGTCCGCTCGTCAATCCCGGCACTTACCGTGAGTCTTCTCGTTTCCTGATTATTTGCGGCAAAATGCTTTATGGACGTTCCCACGTTTCTGCTCTGCACACCCTTGATAAGAGCTCCTGAAAGCTCAGCCGCAAGCAGGGGATCCTCCGAAAAGTATTCAAAGTTTCTGCCGCAAAGGGGAGATCTTTTTATATTGACCGCCGGTCCTAATATCGTAGATACGTTTTCCGCCTGACACTCTGTACCCAATGCCTTTCCCATCTTTGTAAGCAGCGCCCTGTCAAACGAGGCTGCCGTTGCGCAGGCTGCCGGGAAGCATACGGCTTTGATACTCTCGAAGTTACCCAGATGATCCTGTGTAAGAGGCTGCTTCCTGAGCCCGTGAGGTCCGTCGCTTACCATGATCTCCGGTATCTTCTGGCTCTTAACGGCTTTGGTATGCCAAAAATCCCTCCCTGAACATAATGAAGCTTTTTCTTCAAGTGTCATTGCGCTTATGATCTTCCTGTAATCCATGGAGCCCCCTTATACTCGTGCAGCATTTGGCTTAAAACACTTTAATTGTGCGAAAATATAAACAGATGTGAATATCAGTGTTCAGTTTAAAGTATATCACAAAAGACAGGGAAATATGGTATAATACTTTATGTTTTTTTATATAGTGTATTCTCCATGCTGAAGCTCGGAGGTATTATGAATATCCATGAATCGGCCGAGGACTACTTAGAGGCCATACTTAAGATAAAAGAGCAAAAGGGCAATGTCAGAAGTATAGACATCGCGTCTGAGCTGGGTTTCTCAAAACCCAGCGTTTCGATTGCCATGAAGCGTCTCAGAGAAAACGGCTATATCACTATGGATGATAATAATATGATAAGTCTCACGGATATGGGACGGCGTGTAGCCACTAAGATCTATACCCGCGAAAAGGAGCTTACATTATTTCTTGAAAACCTCGGGGTTGATTCGGAGATCGCGCAGAAAGATGCCTGCAAGATGGAGCATGACATATCCGAGGAAACCTTCATGAAGATCGTGGAATTCAATCAGAAAATCTAACCTTAACCATATCACACCAAACCGAAATGGACGCATGCATTCCAAATGCCGTCCTCTTCCTGTCCGGTAGTTATATAATCCGCCGCGGCCTTTGCCCTGTCACTCCCGCTGCCCATTACGACAGCAGTTCCCGCGGTAAGAAGCATTTCCATATCGTTTACGCTGTCTCCGAACGCAAAGGTATCCGAAAGCGATGCTCCCAGAAGCTCACAGACCTTTTTTATTCCGGTTCCCTTGCTGTGGGGTCTCGGCACAAGCTCGCAGACAGCGAGATCATGCAATATGAAGTCAAATTCGTTCCCGAATTCCTCTACACAGGGTTCGACTTCAGCCCCCTGTATATTGCAGGAGAGCTTCTGCATTTTCCACCTGCCCCATTCTCCTGATATCGGCTTAAGCCTGTCTCCCAGCTCTCTCATGAGTTTCTGGCCGTACCAGTCATCGGCAAACTCTTCTTCGTCCATATAGAGATATTCCCTGCCTTCAAGAACCGGCTTCCATCCGTGCCGCCTCACGCCCGAGACGATCCTTACCGCCTGCTCCTCAGGGATCTCCGTCTCATATATCACATCCCCGTTATACTCAATTAATGTACCGCAGCCGGAAACGATACCGTCAAATCCTATCCCCAGCAGGTCTTCATTTTGAATAAAGCCTCTTGCGCGCCCGGAATTTATAAACGCAAGGTTTCCTTTTTCACGGGTTATCCGTATAGCCTCTTTTGTACTTTCCGGTATTTCGTTTTTCCAGTTCCAGAGTGTGCCGTCTATGTCGAAAAATAATATTCTCATAATTCACATAGACTATCAGATTATTTTTTGCATGACAAGAGTACGCCGCCGTGATAGAATGGTCGAGTTATGGAGAAAAACACAGAAAAGGTCGCATTAACTACATCAAAAAGGCAACGCGGCAGTTTCATGGTATTGGCACTGATCGCCATGATAGGCGCCTTTGCGCTGGTTTCCCCTTCCGCCATATCAAAAACCCTGGAAAAATGTACTGATGATAAATTTGATGAAGACGGCATGTATGACCTGAAGCTCTCTTATTCTCTCGGCTTCACGGATACTGATATAAACGCTCTTCAATATGCTGAATGCGTCGAATCCGTAAGCCCTGATCCCGAAGATACATCCTCCGTTTCACAAGACAACGTTATAAATGCCTTAAGTGTGTATCCTGAGCTTTATGTGCATATAGCCGGAGCAAAGGAAGCGGTCTCTATGTCCGACAGATATAGACGGCTTATAAATGATGCCCGTGAATATATAGAAGTCAATATCGAGCCTTCTTTGTCAGCTGCAAGGGAAAAGGCCTTATCCTCTGATCTTCGCAGGGAAATAAACGAACTTGAAGATACCATAGAAGAATCAGATGAAAAAAAGTCAGCTCTTGATGAGGAGCTTCTGACGCTTGAAGAAGATTACGAAAAGGCTCTGGAGGATTTTGATTCGGAGCAGGAATCTATAAATGAAGCAAAAAGCGCGATACAGGCAAGTGAAAAAAATGCACAGACCTCGATCGAAAGCGGAAAAAAAGATCTGACAAGCGTTTTGAATGAGGTCTACAGCAAATCGGTGGTCACTGCCTCCGATCTTAAGCGGGCTCAGGGACTCTCTAACTCCGTAAGCAGTACGGAAAAAATCATGCATAATAATTTCGCGAGTCAGTGGGCGGAGCTTTCCAGTATAGAAACCCAGCTTCACGAGGATCAGGTGGCGCTGACAGAGCAGAAGGAAGAGCGGGAGAAAGAAATAGCCGAAGAAAAGGCCAGTCTTTCACAGGATAAGATCGAGGCTGATAAAAAGATCAAAGCTCTCGAGGCACAGCTTGAAACAGATACCGGCCGCTGGATAATAGAGGACAGATCCTCAATTCCGGAATACGCAAGTCTTTCAGAGGCGGATAAAAATCTGCTTGTCCGGTTTTCGCCTGTTGGATCTCTCATTTTCATACTTTCATTAGTTACGTGTATCATCATAGTAATAAGCATAGTCACCAGAAACAAGCCCCGCATCAGGTCTTGGCAGCAGCGGGGACTGGAAAACCGGATAATCGCGGCTCTGTTTGTAAGAAGAACCGGATTGGCAGCTGCCCTTGGCGCCGTTATCGGATCTCTGGCCGGCTGTATCCTCTCTCCGGTCGTATATATGTACTCATACGCTGATATAATGGGCATTCCTTTTTCAGGTCTCGGGGGAGAATGGCTTCCCCCTGTACTGGGTACTCTGATCTTATCAGCCGCGTCAGCCTTAACGGCGTTTATAACTTATAATGTACGCTTAAGCGCGAAAACCCTTGGAGAAGCAAAAAACAAACCGCCCGAGGAAAGTCTGAAGCTCGACCAGCTTCAGGAAAGCTTCATACGGGCATATACCTCTGAAAAAAAGAATCTTATATCAGACGAAGCAGATGACCTGCCAGTGTGACGGCAACAGCGGCTGTGCATTCCGAGACGCAGGAGATATAATAATTATGGGTTCAAGGCCGTCGCTTCGCTCCGGTCGGCGCATTATATCTAAAGACCTCGACTGAGGTTCTGAAATAGTTTCATTTTCTCGTACATTTTTCTCGGGGCACAATATAGACTGCAATAGTATCCATCTTTCTTACCCCGATTATCCGGGACTGTATGTACGAACATGGTTCCCCCTCCTTTCTAACCCACATTATGGATAGACCCGGTATATTTTCAGTGCCGCCAACCGCACAGGTGGATTTTTTTGTTGCGGCCGTACCATAAATGTGGTACAGTCAGATCATGAATAAGGACACATGTTTAATTTATAAAGGCGAGTTTTACAGAGTTGAATGGTATTTCAATGAAATCCACTTTTGACCAATTTATAACCGATGATCCAAAACAAAAA
>JAFUWM010000360.1 GCA_017483425.1 Lachnospiraceae bacterium
CTGCTCTTTTTCTTGACCGGAGGCATCTTCATGGGATTAGGGATCATACCGGGCTTTTCGTCTACCGGAGGATCAAACCTTTCGGTATCATATTCTGATTTCTCCTCATATCCCTGCCCGGCATATGTCCCGGTAACCGGCGCACTATATGCAGGAGCCTCATAATCTGAATATTCCGGCTGACTTCCCTTCGTCCTCCTGTCATTGCCGCTGCGTCTGTCGGCAACACGTCTTTCACCTCTTGCGTGATTGCGGAAAAGCGCTCCACCCTCTGATGCCTTGGATATCGGAGAGCCGTCTATATTCTTTTCAGAAAAAGGCTCCGGCAGGAGCAGGGCATCGGTATCCATGCTTACTCATCCCAGTTATGAAATACCGCCTGTACGTCATCATCTTCATCCAAAAGATCCAGAAGCCTTGTGAGCGCCGTCTTATCATCCTCATTGTCGACCGTAACGTAATTCTGGGGAAGCATTGCGATTTCAGCGGATGCCATCACGATACCTTCCTTTTCAAGCTTCTCTCTTACGGTATCAAAGTCCGCCGGATCGGTTATGATCTCATAGGAATCATCCTCCTCCCTGAAATCCTCCGCTCCCGCATCAAGCGCTGTCATCATGAGATCGTCCGATTCCAGCTCGCACTCCTCCTTATCAACGATGATCTGACCTTTCTCGTCAAACATAAATGACACGCATCCGGGAGTTCCCATATTGCCCTTTCCCTTTGAGAAAGCCGCCCTCACAGACGCAGCTGTCCTGTTCTTGTTATCCGTGAGCGCGTTTACGATTATTGCTATGCCCGCAGGACCGTAGCCCTCGTATGTGCAGTACTCATAATTAACGCTGCTGCCCTCTCCGGAAGCCTTTTTGATACCGCGCTCTATCGTATCGTTAGGCATATTGTTTGCCTTTGCTTTCGCTATGACAGTCGCAAGCTTGAAGTTATTGGCAGGATCGGGTCCGCCCTCCTTTACGGCTACCGCGATCTCCCTTCCGATTATCGTAAAGATCTTGCCCTTCGCTGCGTCGTTCTTTTCCTTCTTGTGCTTGATATTTGCAAATTTTGAATGTCCTGACATTGTTTTTTTCTCCTTAATCTATATGTCTTATCCTGACTGACTGTATCACATGGTTCTTTATCGATATCACATGGAAGTTATACCCGCCATAGTCAGTCTCAAATATTTCGCCGGATTTCGGCACGTGTCCCAGCACGGACGTTAAAAATCCATTCAATGTCTCCACCTCGTCATCTTCAAAGCTTATCCCTATCTTTTCCTCTATGTCCGAAAGCGGCGTAAGTCCTTTTACAATATAGGCATCTCCGCCGATCTTCCTTATGTCGGCCTCGTCATCATCATACTCGTCAAGGATATCTCCTACAAGCTCCTCCAGTATATCCTCCATGGTCACAAGTCCCGAGGTCTGGCCGTACTCATCCACTACAATGACGAGATGCGTTTTCTTTGCCTGCATCATGGCAAAAAGCTCGTCGATCTTTCTTGTTTCGGGTACGAAGCTCGCCTCTTTCACAAGCCCCTCGATCTCTCCCACGGGTTCGTCAAGCAGTGCCTTAT
This sequence comes from Lachnospiraceae bacterium, assembly GCA_017483425.1. Classification (GTDB taxonomy): domain Bacteria; phylum Bacillota; class Clostridia; order Lachnospirales; family Lachnospiraceae; genus NK4A144. Next base: position 1,580 of record JAFUWM010000360.1, read on the forward strand.
CTCGTCCGACTTTGATGGCATCCTTCATGTGAATGATGCCGATGATATCATCTATCGTCTCATGATAGACCGGATACCTTGAATTCGTACCATCAAGGATTGTATCTATGCACCCGGACAGAGGCGTGTTGTCCTCGATCGCGTTCATCTCCTCACGGTGTGTCATGATATCATGCGCGTCTTTATCATCAAGCTCAAAGACACGCTCTATCATCTTAGCCTCCGACTCCTCCAGCTCTCCGGTATCAGCGCCCTCGGATACTATAGACTTTATCTCATTTTCATATTTATCCTCGTCCTCAGTCTTTGGACGAAGGAATTTAGGTAATTCCATGTTACTAAACTTAAAAATCCACAGTTGACGTGTCAGAGAAGTAGTTCATCGTCGCAACCGGCTGTCCGTCACGGTAATAAATTCTCGGCACCCTCTTTGTAAAGCAGGAGACTATCTCATAGTTGAACCCGCCAAACATATTGGCAAGATTCTCAACCGTGATCTCCTCATCACCATCCCTGCCTATAAGCGTTACCTCGTCATAATCACAAGCCTCCGGTATGTTGGTGATATCAACCATGACCTGATCCATGCATACACGTCCGGCTATCGGAGCCCTCTTTCCCCTGATCAGTACATAGCCTCTGTTCGAGAGCCCCCTCGGATAACCGTCACCGTAGCCCGCAGGTATAGTCGCTATCCTCGAAGGTCTTCTGGCTTTCCATGTTCCGCCGTAGCTTACTTCATAGCCGGGCGCAACCTCCTTAATATAAACTATATGTGATTTAAGGGCAAGTGCGGGGCGAAGCTCTATCTTCGGAATGACCTCTCTTGAAGGCCAGAGTCCGTACAATGTGATGCCGGCTCTTACCATATCCATGTTTGCCTCTCTCATTTCCAGTATGCCCGCCGAGTTTGACGAATGCTTGAGCCAGAAATCTATGCCCTCATTATGAAGCAGCTCGACAAACTTATTGAATTTCTCTATCTGCATAAATGTAGGTCTTTTGTCCTTGGTATCCGCCTTGGCAAAATGTGTAAATATCCCCTCAAGCACGAGATTTGGAAGCTCGGAGATCTCTTTCACAAGCGCTACACCGTTTTTATCGGTATTGACTCCTATGCGACCCATGCCGGTCTCAACCGCTATATGGACGTAGACTCTTCTGCCCTGTCTCACGGCTTCCTCGGAAAGCTCCCGCGCCATATCCTCCTTGAAGACAACGGGTCTGATATCATTAGCGATTATATCCTCATAGCTTTCACTGAATGTATATCCGAGAACGAGTATCGGCTTCTCTATCCCGTTATGCCTTAATATGACCGCCTCTTCATCCGTAGCGACCGCGAAGCCCCAGAGATAATCAAGGTCTTCTATCTCCTTTGCCACAGCGACGGCTCCGTGCCCGTAGGCATCAGTCTTTATCACGGCAAGCATCTTTGTCCCGGTCTTTAAGCTCCTGTGCATGCTCTCCATGTTAAACCGTATGGCATCAAGGTCGATCTTTAAATAAAGGCGTTTGTTTTCTTTCATTGAATGTGTTTTCCTATCTGATGTATTTGATGATATCCCCCGCGAGCATATGGTCAGCGCCTAGGGAGGCGCAGGCTTCGTCTCCTGCCCTGCCGTGGAGTGCGCAGCCTAAGGCCGCCGCCATGAAGCTGTCCATATTCCTGCCTCTGACAGAGGCAATCATGCCGGTAAGCACATCGCCGGAGCCCGCTGTAGCCATCCCGTTATTGCCGTTTGTATTTATGATCACATCACCCTTCGGGGAAGCGATTATGGTCCTCGCATCCTTCAGCACCGTTATCACGCCGTAGGACTTTGAAAAATCCCTTGCAGTAGAAACCAGATGCTTTGATATCTCCTCAACCGTGATCCCCGTAAGCCTTGCCATCTCACCAAGATGCGGCGTCACTATGATATCCGCTTTTGTATCCGCAAGCATATCCACATCCTTTGCCAGGATATTCAGCGCATCGGCATCCATTACGAGCGGCACGTCCGCATTGCTCAGTATATATTTAAGTATCTCCGCTGCGGGATCGGATCTTGAAAGCCCGGGTCCTATCGCTATCGTATCACACCAGTCTATGGCGGACTGCAGCGTGTCTTTATCGATTTTTTCATCATAGGTCGTTACAAGCGCCTCTGGAAGAGCGGTCTGTACTATCTGTCTGTTGCTCTCATCAGTATAAACCCTCACCATGCCTGAGCCGCTTCTCATCGCAGCCTCCGCACAGAGTATCGCAGCGCCTGCCATGCCCTTTGATCCCGCAACCGTAAGTATCTTGCCGTATGAGCCCTTATTGGTATAGGGCTGTCTGGGCGGCAGCGCTATCTCGCTGTCATGGAATATATGGATATCGGCATTCGCTTCCATTATAGCAGCGGGGATCCCTATATCCTTTAGCGTGACCTCTCCCGAGTACAGAGCGCCGGGAAATAAAAGATGCCCCGCCTTAAACGCGCCAAAAGCAACCGTCCTGTCCGCCGTTACGGTCAGATCATCCTGTATCTGTCCGTTGGAAGCGTCTATCCCGGTCGCTATATCAAGCGACAATACACGGGCTCCGAGGCCATGAGCTTTATTGATATATGAAACAGCGTCAGCAAAGACTCCTTCGATCTTTCTGTTAAGTGAAATGCCGAAAACAGCATCCACTATAAGATCATACACGGCATCCGGAAGCGTATCCTTTATCTCTACCTGCGGATAAATCCTCCCTAAAAGCTCTATCTGATCTTTAAGCCCCCCGCTCCTTTTATCCTTATCGCCGAGTACTACTACATCAGGGTATATGTCACGCTCCGAAAGTATACGCGCGAGAGCCACACCGTCGCCGCCGTTATTTCCGGGACCGCATACTATGAGGACGCTCATTCCGGCAGGATCAAACTCCTCTGCGATGACACTGTATGCCGAAAGTGCCGCCCTCTCCATGAGCACACACTGTGGGATACCTGTGTCTTCTATGGTATGTCTGTCTGCCTCCTGCATTTTGCCCGCCGTAAGTACCGGTATCATGTGCCTCCCCCCTTTGTGAGGCGCTTTAGCGCCTTGCCTACTTGCCGCCGCGCAGCTTTAGCTGCATCTCATCGGCGGCAATCCTTTTGCGCGGCGTGCTCCTTTGCCTCATCCGCGCGCTTCTTCTCCGCCTTTGCCTCGGCCGCTTCCATAAGCTGCCTCTTCTTATCCTCTATATCATACTTGATATCAAAGATATTTATCACATCAGAGCCGAATATATCATTCATGTAGCTGTAAAGCTCCACATTCTTTACTTCCATCTGCTGCTTTTTGATGATATTGCGCTTTAATTCCATGCGCATAGACTTGATCCATGCGCTTATATCCTCTATATCCTCGGTATTTGACAGGAACTCGTCATAGCAGATCTCCATCGAAAGGAGCATGAGCTTGAAATTCTCATCATCTATCATCCTTGGCAGGTCGAGCATCTCATCATCATATTCCGCGATACGCTTATTCACCTGATCGATCATCCTCTTGCTCTCGTCGATCTTTTTCTGGTGCGCGGCATCTATCGAGTGCCCCTCCTCAGGCATATTCGCGACGATCTCATTCATGAGGTTGTTCTTTATCTTCTTTAGATCCTTGACCTCGTTCGTGATCCTGCCCTGCTCCTTTAAGAGATCATTAATACGACCCTCGAGCTTTTTCATCTCGGGAGTCATATTCTTCTCGAACA
>JAFUWM010000361.1 GCA_017483425.1 Lachnospiraceae bacterium
AGGCATGATAAAGCATATGCAGGAAAAGGGGAGCACTATGCAGGGCTTTTCCGGCACATCAGGGAGCATGAGTGCCGGCCAGGTACCCGCTGGTCTTATATTCACCGCAGCCACAGGCGTGGGATTTGATATGCCGGCATCGGATGCTTCCGCTCCAACACTGGATGTGGCACTTTAACTTTTCCGTTGACAAAAGGAAACTGCCCCTTTATAATAGCCTAGTGCGAAATTTCGGACGAAGGAGGTGTTAAGATGTCGATTTGTCCTAAAAATAAATCATCCAAGGGTCACAGGGATCAGAGACGTGCGAATTGGAAAATGGATAAGATGAACCTGGTAAGATGTCCCAAGTGCGGTGAGCTCATGCTCCCTCACAGGGTATGCAAGAACTGCGGTACATATAATAAAAAAGAAGTTCTTGCACAGGATTGATCTGCTTTAACTTTTACAGGCTCCGGTTATTAGGCCGGAGCCTTTTTCTTTAATATAAGTGAGCAGGGTTATGAGCATAAAGAGAAACATTAAATTTGACTCGGATCTGTCTAAGGAATTGTATATGGAGGTTTCCGCGCTTGCCGATATGAAAAAGATCGACAGGGCATATATCACCTTGCCATATATCTGGAAGGTCTGGCAGAAGGTCTACCGTATGAGCTTTGGCTCTACGAGGCATGTGTTTATGCCCGGTGAGCTGACAGGCGGTGGCAATGACAGTGACTAAGGCGCGTTTGACATCCTATAACACGTTTGATAATGTAGATGAAAATGTGACGGCAAAGGAGATCGGTCAGCCGGCACAGAGATATCGCTGGTATATTAAGGGAAATGCTGAATGGGAAATCTTGTAAATGTTGCAGTTGACGGCATGGGTGGCGACAATGCCCCGGGAGAAATAGTAAAGGGTGCCGTAGACGCGGTAAAGGTAAATGACGGCGTAAAGGTTTATCTGACCGGAACCAAAGAAACCATAGAAGCCGAGCTTGGCAAATATGAATATCCTCGTGACAGGGTAGAGGTCGTGCCGACTACGGAGATCATAGAAATGGGAGAGTCTCCGGTAATGGCTATAAGAAAAAAGAGGGATTCATCCCTTGTTGTGGCCTTGAATCTTGTAAAAGACGGCAAGTGCGACGCATTTGTATCTGCGGGAAGCACAGGCGCAGTGCTTGCGGGAGGACAGCTTCTCGTAGGCAGGATAAGGGGAGTTGAGAGACCTCCTCTTGCGCCCCTGATCCCCAATGCGCACGGAGTATCGCTTCTGGTTGACTGCGGAGCCAATGTGGACGCAAGAGCTACACATCTTGTCCAGTTCGCGAAGATGGGATCGGCATACATGAAGTACGCGATGGGTGTCGATGATCCGAGAGTAGCGCTTCTTAACATAGGCACGGAAGAGGAAAAAGGAAACGCTCTTGTGAAGGAAACCTATCCGCTTCTCAAGGCAAGCACGGATATAAACTTTATTGGCTCGATTGAGGCTCGTGAGATACCGGAAGGCGCAGCGGATGTGATAGTATGTGATGCCTTTGCCGGAAATATCGCGCTAAAGATGTATGAGGGAGTTGCAAAGGTGCTTCTTTCAAAGATGAAAGAGGTCATGATGCAGAACCTTAAAACCAAGCTTGGCGCGCTGCTCATAAAGGATTCATTAAAAAAGACGCTTAAGGATTTTGACGCGACGCAGTACGGGGGAGCTCCGCTTTTGGGACTTAAAGGGCTTGTAGTCAAGACTCATGGCTCCGCCAAAGCCGGTGAGGTCAGGAATTCCATCATTCAGTGCATCACATTCAAGGAACAGGATGTAAACGGGAAGATAAAGCAGTATCTGGATCTTTAGGAAACGAAGAATTTTTATTTTAGGGGGATATTATCATGGAATTTGAAAAGCTGAAAGAGATCATAGCTGAGGTGCTCAGTGTGGATCCTGAAGAGGTTACGCTCGAGACTACCTTTACGGACGACCTCGGGGCGGATTCCCTTGATGTATTCCAGATCATCATGGGGATAGAGCAGGAATTTGAGCTTACAGTGGATACGGATGAGGTCGAGGGAATAAAGACCGTGGGAGATGCCGTAGAGCTCATAAAAGCCGCAAGGGAAAATAATTAAAGGATCATTCGGTATTTAAGATATCGGAGCCGGCGGAATATTGCCGGCTTCTAATGATGCCCGATAATATGAATAATAAATATCCGATAGAAAAGCTTGAAAAAAACATAGGGTATGAGTTCAGGGATAAAGACCTGCTTGTGACGGCACTCACCCATTCGTCTTTGAAAAATGAAATGGAGACGGAGATAAGGGATGACTATGAGAGACAGGAGTTTTTAGGCGATGCCGTGCTTGAGCTTGTTTCGTCCGAATTTATTTATCACAGCTATCCCGATATGAGGGAGGGTGAGATGACAAAGCTTCGCGCCTCTTTGGTATGTGAACCCTCGCTTGCCGAGAGCGCCAAAAAGATAGAGCTTTCGGATTTTATCATGCTGGGAAAGGGAGAGGACAGACAGGATTCAAGACATAAGGATTCCATCGTATCTGATGTATTTGAGGCGGTGATTGGCGGGATTTTCCTTGATTCGGGACTTGATGAAGCAAAGAAGTTTATCCTGCGGTTCGTATTGAACGATATAGAGCACAGGACTTTGTTTCATGATTCCAAGACGCAGCTTCAGAATCTGATACAGGCGGAGGGCGGTACGCTCGAATATACTGTTGTGGATGAGAGCGGCCCGGAGCACAGAAAAAGCTTTACGATGGCGGTCATTATAAACGGTGAGGAAATGGCAAGACAGACAGGAAGTTCAAAAAAAGGAGCAGCTCAGAAGGCTGCTTATGAAGCACTTAATAAGCTGAGGAAGATATAAGATGTACCTTAAAAGCATAGAAATTCACGGATTCAAATCTTTTGCGGACAAGATAAAGCTTGATTTTAAATACGGCATCACCGGCATAGTCGGACCCAACGGCTCAGGAAAGAGTAACGTGTCAGATGCTGTCAGGTGGGTTCTCGGGGAGCAGAGCGCGAAGCAGCTGAGGGGCGCCTCCATGCAGGACGTGATCTTTGCCGGAACCGAGATCAGGAAGCCCATGGGCTACGCCTATGTCACGATAACCATGGACAATTCTGACCACATGCTTGCTACCGAGTACGACGAGGTGTCAGTGACAAGGCGTGTATACAGATCGGGCGAATCTGATTACCTCATAAATGGAAACCCCGTGAGGCTTAAGGATATAAACGAGCTTTTCTATGATACGGGTATAGGTCAGGACGGGTATTCGATCATCGGACAGGGCAGGATAGACCAGATCCTCTCGGGAAAGCCTGAGGAGAGAAGGGAGCTTTTTGATGAAGCCTGCGGTATCGTGAAGTTCAGGAAACGTAAGGATACTGCGGTTAAAAAGCTCGATAGTGAAAAGCAGAATCTCTTAAGGCTTACGGACATACTCTCCGAGGTTGAAAGCCGTGTAGGTCCTCTGGAGAAGCAGTCTGAAAATGCCAAGATATATCTCGAAAAAAAGGAAGAGCTCAAGAAGCTCGATATAAATATATTCCTTGCCGAATCCGAAAGATACGAGAGCCAGCTTGGTGAGCTTAACGTCAAATATGACTCCGTGATGAACGACATAGACGGTGTGGACAGAGAGCTTTCCGAGAGCCATGCCAAATATGAGGAGGCAGGCTCAGATATAGAAAGCCTCGATCAGAAGATCGAGGATATGAGGCAGGAGATCTCCGATACGAACCTGAAAAGGAGCAGCATTGATTCCAATATAAAGGTCTTAAATGAGCAGATAAACTCACTTGCGGTATCTACGGAGCATTTCAAGGGACGCAGCAAACAGATACAGGAAAGCCTTGAAAAGCATGGCGAAGAGCTTGAAAAGCTGAATGCGAGCAAGGCTGAGATAGATAATAAGATCAGCGAGCTTGAAGAATCCGGAAGCGGTAAAAATGAAGAGCTTGGCGAGTATGACAAAAAGATAGAGGAAGCGCAGAAAAACGCGGCGGATAAGAAGCAGCTCGTCCTTGACACGATAGCCGGAAGAGGAGCGTTAAAAGGAGAGAAAGAGAGGCTTGCAACGCTTCTTTCACAGGCGGAGATTAGGAAGGCTGAGCTGTCCTCCAGACTTTTGAGGGTCAAGAGCTCCGAGGCGGAGGCAAATGACGCTATCGAAAACGTCAAGAAAGAGATGGAGGCTATATCCTTAAAGATCAGGGAGCTTGATGAAAAGAGAGCCGCGCATGAAAATGATATCGGGAAGATAAACGAAGAGATAGACGGTGCCGCAGAGGAGCAGAGAAAGCTTGAAACAGCGTATACCGAGCAGAAGACAAGGCTTGAGAGCCTTAAGAATATAGCCGAAAGATATGAGGGCTACGGGAATGCGGTGCGCCATGTCATGGACCGGAAAAAGGATAAATCCTCCGGCATATGCGGAGTGGTCGCTGATCTTTTGAAGGTGGAGCATAAATACGAGACCGCGATAGAAACGGCTCTCGGGGCTAATATACAGAACGTTGTCGTAGAGGATGACGCATCCGCGAAGAAGCTCATAGCTATGCTTAAGGAAGAGCGGGCGGGACGCGTGACTTTCCTTCCCTTAAATACGATACAGGAGCGGGATTTCAAGGCGAAGGATGCCGTGAACGAGAAGGGTGTCATAGGCATGGCCGACACTCTGGTAAAGATGGATAAAAAATACGACATAGTCGCAAAGAACCTGCTCGGAAATTTCATAGTAGTGGATGACTATGACAATGCCCTGTCTCTTGCGAAAAAATACCGCTATACACTGAGGATCGTTACGATCGCAGGTGAGATGCTGAATCCCGGAGGCTCCATTGCCGGAGGCGCGTTTAAGAATCAGAGCAACCTCCTCGGCAGAGGGCGCGAGATAGACGAGCTTACTGCCTCTCTTAAACAGAAGCTTGCCGACAGGGACAAGATCCTGCAAAAGATAGAGGAGCTCAGGGATAAGAAGACCGAAATGAGAAATGAGCTTCAGGATATAACCGATGAGATGCAGCAGGAGAGCTTGAACCTTAATACGGCAAAGATGAACCTCAATCTTGCTGAGGAGAAAAAGAACGAGAACCAGACCGGAAGCGCGGGAATAGCGACGGAGGTCGGCACTCTTGAGGATGAGATCACATCGATCCGCAGGGAACAGGAAGAAAACGAAAATAAGCTTAAGGAATCGGAGACAGTAGAAAAGGAAGCCGATGAGGAAGCCGCAAGGCTTGACGGACTTATAAAGAACCTTACCGAGGAATCAATGACACTGCGCCGGGAGGTAGGCGATAATGATGTCAAGATGACTAAATATAAAGAGCAGCAGGGATATGCCGCAGAGAATATATCAAGGGTAGAGGGAGAGAAACTCCGGCTTGAGACAGAGCTTGAAAACATAAAGGAAAACCTTGCGAAGAATGATGAGGATTCTCTGTTCAAACAGGATCAGATAAAGGAGCTTGAAAAGACGCTTCTCACAGCAGGTGAGGTTGACAACGAGAAGCAGGATGAGCTCAAGGCTCTCATTGAAAAGAGGGAAGAGGCGACGAAGATCCAAAAGAAGCTATACGAGGACAGGGATGCTATAAACGAGAGGAAGGCCGCCCTTGACCGTGAGAAGCTGAGGCTTGATCATCAGAAAGAAAAGCTTGACGAGAACTCTGAGAGCCTCACCAAGTATATGTGGGATACCTATAACCTCACTCTTATAGCTTCCAGAGAGCTTAAGGATGAAAGCCTGGGTGACCTCCCGGATATGCGCAGGGAATCCGTGAAGCTCAAGGCTGAGATAAGGAACCTCGGCGAGGTCAATGTCGGAGCCATAGAAGAGTACAGGGAGTTATCCGAAAGATATGAATTCCTCACGAAGCAGAGGGATGATATCATCCATGCGGAAGAAGATCTGAATACGATAATAAACGAACTGACGGAATCCATGAGAAAGCAGTTCACGGAGCGCTTCAGGGAGATAGAGAAGCAGTTTGATATAGTTTTCGGCGAGATGTTTGGAGGAGGCCACGGTACGCTTACTCTTACAGACGAAGAGGACGTGCTCGAGGCAGGTATAAATATCATAGCCCATCCTCCGGGCAAGAAGCTTCAGAATATGATGCAGCTTTCCGGCGGAGAGAAAGCGCTTACAGCCATAGCGCTGCTCTTTGCGATACAGAACCTCAAGCCATCACCTTTCTGTCTGCTTGACGAGATAGAGGCTGCGCTTGATGAGGCCAATGTGGAGAGGTTTGCCTCATATCTCTCAAAGCTTACGGAGCATACACAGTTCATAGTAATTACGCACAGACGCGGCACTATGACAAAATGCGACAGGCTTTACGGTATAACCATGCAGGAGAAGGGCGTATCCACGCAGGTTGCGGTAAATCTCGAGGATTCGCAGTGGAATGAGGATAATAATAAGACCGCCTGAGGGAGCCGGCCGGAGGAGATCATATGGGTTTCTTAAGAAGTCTTTCAGATTTTTTTGTCGGATATGAGCAGATAGACGATGAGTTCTATGAGGATCTCACTGACACCCTTATAATGGGTGATGTCGGGATGCAGACTGCGGAGGAGCTCGCTGAGGAGCTGAAAGAGCGTGTTAAGAAAGAACGCGTAAACGATACCGAAAAGGCAAAGAAGCTCCTTACCGATCTGATGCAGGAGAAGCTTGACGCGATATCCTCTGATACGGATTTTGCCTATGAGGACAATAAATCAGTCGTATTAGTTGTCGGCGTGAACGGCGTCGGAAAGACCACGTCCGCCGGAAAGCTCGCGGCAAGGTACAGGGCTCTGGGGAGAAAGGTCATGCTGGTCGCTGCTGATACGTTTCGTGCCGCGGCCATAGAGCAGCTTACCTCATGGGCTATGAAGACAGGAGCGGACATAGTGAAAGGCAGGGAGGGCGGAGATCCCGGCTCAGTTATATATGACGCCATACAGTCTGCAAAGGCCAGGGATTATGACATGCTCATAGTTGATACTGCGGGAAGGCTCCATAATAAGAAAAATCTCATGAACGAGCTTGCAAAGATCAACCAGATCATAAAGTCCGAGTATCCTGAAGCCGTAAAGGAGACACTTGTCGTTGTGGATGCCTCCACTGGGCAGAACGCAAAGGAGCAGGCTAAGGAATTTAAGGAGGTAACGGATGTTTCGGGAGTCGTGCTCACTAAGCTTGACGGCTCGGCAAAGGGCGGGATTGTAATTGCGATAGAAAACGAGTTAAAGATACCGGTCAAGTTCGTGGGACTGGGTGAAGGGGTCAGCGACCTCAGAAGATTTGATGTCGGGAAATTCATGTCGGGAGTCCTTGGGGACTGATTATAAAGAGGAGCTATATAAGTATGGGTGCGGAAGGATATCTTGATCTTAGATCATTTGAAGAGGCAGCGGAAAAGGTAAAGGAGGTAACGCTTGATACAAAGCTTATATACAGCGATTATTTCTCCGCGGTCGCGGGGCATGGAAACAAGGTCTACCTGAAGCCTGAAAATATGCAGCGCACGGGCGCGTACAAGATAAGGGGCGCGTACTACAGGATAAGCAGACTCTCGGATGATGAGAGGGCAAAGGGCGTTATCACGGCATCCGCCGGAAACCATGCCCAGGGCGTGGCATATGCGGCAAAGGAGTACGGGGTCAAGGCTGTCATAGTGATGCCGACTACCACGCCGCTGATAAAGGTAAACCGGACGAAGGCTCTTGGCGCGGAGGTCGTGCTTTACGGTGATATATATGACGAGGCCTGTGAAAAAGCTTTGGAGCTTGCGGAGGCCGAGGGGTACACTTTTGTACATCCTTTTGATGACGAGGGTATCGCGACCGGACAGGGTTCTATCGCCTGGGAGATCTTTAAGGAGCAGCCGCTCACGGATATGATATTAGTCCCGGTAGGTGGCGGAGGACTGGCGACAGGAGTATCTACGCTTACAAAGCTTCTGCATCCCGACACCGAGGTAGTTGCCGTGGAGCCGGAGGGCGCAGCCTGTCTGAAAGCATCGCTTGACGCAGGGAGGGTTATGACGCTTCCTTCGGTATCGACCATAGCTGACGGAACGGCGGTAAAGACACCCGGATCAGCTATATTCCCGTATCTGCAAAAAAACATAGACAGGGTGCTGACGGTGCCGGATGAGGATCTTGTCGCAGCCTTTCTCGATATGGTCGAAAACCACAA
>JAFUWM010000362.1 GCA_017483425.1 Lachnospiraceae bacterium
CCGAACTGCCTGCACCTGCTCCGGAGCTCTCATCATTTCCGGCTCCCACTCCTATGCCGAGATCAAGCTCTCCCGCATATGCATTAACGGGCTTAAGCCAGCCGAATAATCCGAAAAGACCGCCCTTGGAATCATCTGACTTATCCTCTGCGTCGTCGGACTCTCCGTCTGACTTATCGTCGGATGACTCCCCTGTATATACCCATGCCGTTACGGATTTACCGTTTACCGACAGAGCTGTGGGTGAAAAGCCCTCCGGTACCGCTGCGTTTCCCGGATCGAGCACTATCAGATATTTATCATTTCCGCCTTCAAATCTCACATAATCAGACATCTCTGCCGTAGCCGTATCGCAAAGATAAAAATCTCCGGATGATCCCGAGGCATCAGTGAGGTATGCAAGCGAAACCAGTCCGTTTGACGCATCCATATATGCAAGCTCTATATTCTGCCCCTGATACGCCACAACCTGTTTCCTGAAGCCTGACGGGAGATAGGAATCCGGAAAGCTGTTTGCTATGTACATACCGTTATTGGCTACTATGGTTCCAGGTACAACAGCACCTTCGGAAGAAGTCTCGGTTTCTGCAGCCTCACCCTCTGATGACTCCTCTCCTTCAGCATCCTCTCCGCCTTCAGCATCTGCTCCCTCTTCACCGGCAGCTTCCTCTCCCTCTACTGCCTCGTCAGCATATACAGGTACTGTCACTACTGTCTGCAATAAAACCGAAAGTGCAAGCGTACTTCCAATCAGGATCTTCTTCAGTCTGTTAAATTTCATCGTTGTCTCCTCTTCTTAACTCCTCATCTGCTCAGACTTCATCTATCGCTTTGCCTATATCATGTCTGTAGTACTTATTATCAAAATCTATCCAGTCAACCGCCTCATATGCGCGTTTCCTTGCGTCCTTTAAGTCACTGCCCTTTGCCGTAACTCCTAATACCCGGCCTCCGTTTGTGACTATACCCTTGCCGGTCTTTTTGGTTCCTGAATGAAAGACGTAATACCCTTCCTTGTCCTTAAAGGCATCCAGTCCATTTATGACGAATCCCCGCTCGTATTTTCCCGGATATCCGTCCGACGCAAGCATAACGCAGACTGCAGCGTTATCCTCAAATTCAAGCTTTATCTTGCCAAGTGTGCCGTCCACACAGGCAAGCATGACATCAATTATATCATTTTTCATACGGGGAAGCACTACCTGAGCCTCGGGATCCCCGAATCTCGCATTAAACTCAAGCACCTTCGGTCCGTCATCCGTCAGCATGAGCCCGAAGAATATGACCCCTTTGAAGGGTCTCCCCTCAGAAGCCATCGCTTCCACAGTAGGCTTGTATATATTCTTCCTGCAGAATTCATCTGTTTTGGATGTGTAGAAAGGCGAAGGAGAAAAGGTTCCCATTCCTCCCGTATTAAGTCCCGTATCGCCGTCGCCCGCTCTTTTATGATCCTGCGCGGAGCTCATCACCTTTATAGTCTTGCCGTCACAGAATGTAAGCACGGAAACCTCACGCCCTGTCATGTATTCCTCTATGACCATACGGTTTCCGGCGATCCCGAATTTCCTGTCAAGC
>JAFUWM010000363.1 GCA_017483425.1 Lachnospiraceae bacterium
ACGCTTTATATGGCGGCGTTCCGGCGAGGAAGATTAAAGACATAGAGAACGATGTCTGAAAGGAAAGTATGATATATCGGGAATTAGGAAAAACCGGGATAAAGGTCTCGGGAATTGTATATGGCGGCATAGTATCCACTATGGGTGATTATGCGGGCTATACCTATGATAAGGACGGACAGAAAGCGTCGGATGAATATGTTGAGTATGCATTGGAATCCGGTATCAATTATTTCGATGTTGCTCCCAAATATGGCGATGCCCAGCAACGGCTGGGGGATTCCTTTGGTGAGAAAAGAAAACAGATATATCTTGCATGCAAAACAGGGCACAGGGACTACGATTCGGCTGCCAGAGATTTTGAAAGATCCTTGAAGCTCCTTCATACGGACTATTTTGATGTGTATCAGCTTCACGCTCTCGGTAACGGGGATGATGTTGATAGAGCTTTTGACGATCATGGTGTCATGCGGCTTATGGAGGAGATAAAGAAGAGCGGAGCGGCGAAAAACCTCGGAATAACCGCACATAGCGAGAGTGCAGCCATCAAGGCTATGGAGATGTTTGACTTTGATGTGAAGGATTCTCTGTTTATGCCGGAGAGAGACAGGTAAGGAGATTCATATGGAAGAGATCAGAGTTGATATGCGGGAAAGAGATGCGTATGACCGCAAAATCTATGCAAAGCATGAGGAGCTTGTTTTTAAGCTTAATCAGACGATGCCAAGGACTGAGGAATATAATAAAATTCTGAATGAGTTGTTTGAGGGCAGGATGGGCGAGGATTCGTTCCTACGTGCGCCGCTTGCAGGGGCTGCTTTTGATAAGATGACAATAGGGAACCGGGTCTTTATAAACAGCAACCTGCTCGCTATGGCAAGAGGTGGTATTACGATAGAGGATGATGTTCAGATAGCAGCGAATGTACAGCTTCTTTCCAATAATCATGATCCCTATGACAGACAGGTGCTTCTGTGCAAGCCGATAGTGATCAAACAGGGGGCATGGATAGGAGCCGGAGCATCTATTATGGCAGGTGTAACTATCGGGAAATATGCGATAGTCGGAGCCGCTTCGGTCGTAACCCATGATGTCGGGGATTATGATGTAGTTGTTGGCAGTCCAGCGAGGATTATTAAGACGTTGGATGCGGAAAAATTTCAATAGGAGGATAATGAAATGTCAAATGTAGCAAAAGTAAGTGAGTTTCTGGATAAGGCTAAGACCTTTATGTTCCTGACCACAGATGGAGATCAGCCCAAAGGACGCCCGTTCGGCTTTCATATGGTAGTGGATGACAAGCTGTATTTTGGGTGCGGCACATTCAAAAATGTATTCAAGCAGCTTTCCACGAATCCGAAGGTTGAGGTACTGGCCATGGTGGACGGCGAGTTCCTGCGTTATGACGGAAGTGCAAAGATTGTGAAGGATGATGCCCTCATCGCAAAGGTACGTGAAATAATGCCGCAGATCATGGAGATGTACGACAAGAATGGCTGGGAGATGGGACTTTTCTATCTGGAGAACGGTCATGCCGAGATCAGAGGTATGATGGATCTTAAAGAGGAGTTTGATGTTTAAGTCATGGAATACAAGTTTTACGGATGGGAAAATGCAACAGTCCCGGCAGTATCAAGTGAATACAATGGCATAAAGACACCAAGGGAGCTGTATGACGCATTATCGGTATGTTGGTGTCGGGAGACCTGCGCCGCAAGGATGCGTATGGACTGGACAGAGGAAAACAAGACACTCGGACAGTGCTCTATCACGGCTTTTCTTGTGCAGGATATCTTCGGTGGAAAGGTATATGGTATTCCTCTCGAAAACGGAAATATTCATTGTTACAATGATGTAGACGGGCATGTTTTTGATCTGACAAGTGAGCAGTTCGGTGACAAAGTACTTAACTATACAGATAATCCAGAGCAAAGCAGAGAAAAACATTTTGCGAAAGATGATAAAAAAGAACGATATGAGTTATTGAAAAGCCGATTGAAAAGGACGATTAAAACAGCTTTATTCACCGACCACGGATAATAACGCCGGGGGCATATTATTCTTAGAGCTTTATGATATTTCTCACTATAGCGAATATATGTCCTTTGGTACGGATAATACCGACCCCAAATGGAGCAAGTGGGGTATGGATGAGAGCATATGGCCTGAGAAGATTACTGATTCCATGGAAGTATCGGATTTCAAGATGGTTTACTATGATCCAGGGGATAAGCAGTATCTGGGATATCTTGTCGTTGATTACCAGCCTGCGGAATATGCAAAAGAAATATCAAGACTACGGGCATATCCCTCGACGGATTATATCGGGTATTATGGCGTGATAGAGGAGACCACTTACGAACTGGCGGCTATTAATGCAGATGAATATCAGGGATTTGTATATGCGCTTACTGACGGAAAGAGCAGGATAATATACGCGGAGCAGATCTTCTGTAATTACTTTATGGATATGGATTATCGGAAGTATATACCTGAAGAGTATCTGCTGGATGGATTTGACGCAACATCCGGTAATCCATATGAAAAGAAGATGATGAAGAAATGACTATTTTTTAGCCGGGCTTGTGATGCAGATGGTGTATAATGTGATCAGATTCGAGCCGGGAAAACTGAGTCATAAAGATGTAATAGAGATAACCGGATGCCTGATAAAAGGTACTTTGAAATGAGGGGTAATTAGATATGAGCATGCCGATGACAGAGGAAGAGATTTGTAAAAGATTCAAGCGGAACGGATGCTATAAGGGGCATATAGATATTCTTGCACAGCTGAACGCTGTAGATGTTATTGTGATCG
>JAFUWM010000364.1 GCA_017483425.1 Lachnospiraceae bacterium
CGTCTTTCCCGTACCTGTCTGAGCCTGTCCAATAAGGTCGCGTCCCTTCAGCATCACGGGGATAGCTTCCTTCTGTATCGGAGTCATTACCTCGTAGCCTATCTCCGATACCGCCCTTAGTATCTTCTCATTAAGACCGGCGTCCTCGTATTTTATATCAATATCAACCCTGTTTTCTCCGGCTATATCCGCCATAATCTCTACCTCTTAAAGCTTATCTGCGTCCCCGCAGTATGCAACTCCTTCGTTGTCAAATTCAGGAATAAAGCTCTCCTTCGCGACCTCCATATCCTGAATATATGCATTTTCCACACCCAATTTTACCGCATAATCCGTGAGTCTGTCATATTCACTTTTTTTAACTCTTCTGCCAAGCTCAGGATATCTCTCTTCTATGCCGGCTATAGGAGTATACTGGCTCATGATGCTGATGTAAATATTATTCTTATACCTTTCATATAAATATTTCAATACCTTTTTGGAATTCATGACATGCCCGGGAAGCAGCATATGTCTTACGATCACTCCTCCCGTTATGAGCCCGTCTTCATTAAACCTGCATACAGGACACTGTCTGACCATTTCATCTATCGCCTTTTTTGCGATCCCGGGATAATCCTCCGCGTGGGAATACTTTGCGGCAGGCTCCGGCTCCATATATTTCAGATCGGGAAGGTATACATCTATAAGACCGTCCAGTCCTTTAAGCGCATCAATGCTTTCATAACCCGAGCAGTTAAATATAAAGGGCTTATCAAAGCCCCTCCTCCTTGCTTCCTTTATCGCGCACGCGATCTGGGGGATATAATGATCTCCGGTTATCAGATTAATATTATTCGCGTTTTTACAAGCAAGTTCAAAGAATATCTCAATAAGTCTCTCAACGCTTACCTCAAGTCCTGCCTGTCCGTCAGATATCTTACTGTTCTGGCAGTATACACAATGCAGGGCACAGCCTGGAAAAAAAACTGCGCCCGAACCATTCTCTCCCGATATGCATGGCTCTTCCCAAAAATGAAGCGCCGCCCTCGCTATCTTCAGTTTATCCGACACCCCGCAGACACCATGCGACACACTCCTGTCTGCGTCACACATGCGGGGACACATTCTGCATCCCATATCATTCAAATATCAGAATATTATATACGAATCCGACCGCACTCATTATACAGTCTCTTTTCGACCCTCGCAATGCAGTCATTTTTGAAATTTACATCACAGCCATAAAAGCATAAAGAGGGTAATTTGTGAGCCAGTCCTGTTCCCGATAGTCCGACATTGAAATCCTTGCTCCCCTGCCGCCATACTTTTGTACATAAGCTTTCAGGCTCTTTGCCTGCAGGTTCTCCTCTGCCTTGACTTCTACTGGCAGTATCTCGTCCTCGTTTTGAAATAAAAAATCTATCTCTCCCCTTGAATTATCAGCAGAATAATAGAATGGATGGATTTTCATACAAGACAGAAATTGCTGCAGCACGTATTGCTCTGTCAGGGCTCCCTTGAACTCGACAAAAAGCCTGCTCCTGTCAAGTATGACATTCGTAGGCAGGTTTCCCATGGCACCAAGCAATCCTACATCATTTGCATATATTTTGAAGGCCGAGATATCTTCATATGCCTTCAGCGGGATATTGGGCTTATTTATCCTATGTACCAGATGAATCAACCCACAGTCAGCCAGCCACATTATCGCCGTCTCAAAATCCCTCGCCCGTGCTCCCTTTGCAATTTGACCATATATGAATTTTCTGTTCTCCTTGGCAAGCTGTCCAGGTATGGCATCCCATACTTGATTCAGTCTCGGGACAAGAGATACAGGAGCGTGTTTTGAAAAATCCTGCCGATAAACATCCAGGAGCCAGGTTTGTTTATCCCGCACCAGATTATAGTCGTGTGAATCAATAAATTCCTGCACTACCTCCGGCATACCGCCAACCAGGTAATAATTTCTCAGAGCCTCGATGTATGTAGATTTTAACCCGGTTATAGCGTCAATATTCTTCTCATACAATAAATCCACCAGGCCTTCTCCTGCCGTTGCGCGAAGGAATTCGGGGAATGATAGCGGGTAAAGCCTTAGGGTACGAACCTTGCCTACTGGAAAAGATGTACCTTGATGCAATGCAATTCCCATGAATGAGCCGGTCGCTATGATTGCATAATCCGGAGCTTCTTCATTAAAATATTTGAGAGCTGTGAGGGCACGCGGCTCCTCTTGAATTTCGTCAAATATTATAAGCGTGTCATCAGGTGAGATTCTTTGTCCGGTAGCGGCACCGATGGCGGCTATAAGCTTGTCAGGGGAGAGCGTCATTTCAAGCGTGTCATGCAGGATTCTGTCTTTATCAAAGTTCAGATATACGACATTAGGAAAATACCTCCTGCCAAACTCCCTGGCAAGCCAGGTCTTCCCAACCTGTCTTGCGCCTTCAAGCAGCAGGGGCTTTCTATTGCCGCTGTCTTTCCATTTAATAAGTTCATTTAATAAGTCTCGTTCCATAAGGACAGTATACACATTTATTGATGCGATAGCAACATTTTTATGGACGACTTTTGTGGTGACTTTTACATTTTTATGGACGACTTTTGTGAGAAGCTTGCAAAAACGGACAAAATCACCGTCACTCTATCAGCCCGTGCTTTTTCAGTCTGGCGCGTATTGCGCCATTTGTACGATCATGAACCTTTGCTATTTCAGATATCTTCATGCCTAAGCCATATTCATCGTCGAGCTGTATATCTTCTTCCTTTGTCCATGAAGCTCCGGCTCCGTCAGGTCTTTTCATTTTTCGGTTGTATCTTATCCTGTCTGGTGACGATCTGTGTATATTCTCCGCTGCATCAATTTCTTTAATGCTTGTAATGGCATCCGGGTGGTCTTCCATAAAGGCAATTATCGCATCTATGAATCTCTCTCCATATTTCTCATATTTAGCCTCACCCACACCGGATACATTCAAAATCGTCTTTTTATCTGTTGGAGCTTTGATACTCATATCAATCAAAGTTTTATCGTTGAAAATAATATATGGCGGCAGCCCCTCCTCTCTGGCAATCGTAAGTCTGAGGTTCCGAAGAGTTTCAAACAGTTCATACCCTGCCTTTGTAAGAGAATCCGTGCTCTTCCTGCTGCGTCTCTTTATCTGACGTTCAGGTTCTCTGTCAATATATGTCCGTACCAAAATATGCGTATCCGGGTCCTTCAGCGGCTCGATGTTCCCCATACGGATCACACTGTATTTATCTGGGGTCTGATAAAGGTATCCATCCAGTATCAGCTGACCGATAAGTAATCTCAGTTCAGACTCGGATCGATTCTTTAATGCGCCATAAGTCTTATACCCGGTAGTCCCAAGTTCCTTTAATCTGGCTCTGTTTGCTCCCAGAAGCGTACCAAGAACTATATTCAGACCATATTTTCCTTTTGTCTCCCAGACGCAGTTAATGACAAGCTTTGCATCCTCCGTCATGTCGATCTCTGTGTAATCTCTATGGCAATTTCCACAGTTGCCACACGGTACATCTCTCTTCTCACCAAAGTATTCCAGGATATAATTGCGCAGGCATCCCGATGTCCTGCAATATCCCTCCATTATCTGAAG
>JAFUWM010000365.1 GCA_017483425.1 Lachnospiraceae bacterium
ACTTGACACGACTTGTTTTTCACTTTATTATATTTTAGTTGTGTTGCATTATGTTTTCATGTGTGGCACAGTCCAAAACTTAATTAGGAGGTACTCCTGTAAATGTCAACATTATTATTAGTTGTCATCTTTGCAGTTGTACTGGTAATCGCTATCGTCGTCACGGCATTTATCGCCTCCGGCCACACCGAGAGAGTCATCAGCGACAAGATCGGCAGGGCGGATGAGAAAGCCAGACAGATCATAGATGATGCACTCAAAGAAGCCGAGGAAAAGAAGCGCGAAGCGTTACTTGAGGTAAAGGAAGAGTCCATTCAGAAACAGAATGAGCTCGAACAAGAGATCAAGGACAGACGCGCTGAAGTAACAAGGCTTGAGCGGAGAGTGCAGCAAAAAGAGGAATCTGTCGATAAAAAGGCTGATTCGGTCGATAAGCGTGAAGCCAGCATAACCGCCAGAGAGGAGGAGCTTGCCAAAGACAAGGAAAAGGTGGCAAAGCTCAATGAGGAACGAATACGGGAACTCGAAAAAATTTCGGGACTTACCTCTGAACAGGCAAAGGAATATCTTTTAAAAATTGTAGAAGATGATGTGAAGCACGAGTCCGCGGTGATGATCAAGGAGTATGAATCACGTGCTAAGGAAGAAGCGGACAAAAAGGCGAAGGAGTATGTGGTAAGCGCGATACAACGGTGCGCAGCGGATCAGGTCGCTGAGACTACAATATCTGTAGTACAGCTTCCGGGAGACGAGATGAAAGGGCGTATCATTGGGCGTGAGGGCAGGAATATCCGCACGATCGAAACACTTACGGGCGTTGATCTGATCATAGATGACACGCCGGAGGCGGTGATCCTGTCAGGCTTTGATCCTATAAGGAGAGAGGTCGCCCGCATTGCTTTGGAGCGGCTCATCGTGGACGGACGTATACATCCGGCGCGGATTGAGGAAATGGTTGAAAAAGCCCAAAAAGAAGTAGAGGCTCAGATAAAGGAAGAAGGAGAAGCGGCGACCTTAGAGGTAGGCGTACACGGACTCCATCCTGAGCTGGTAAAGCTTTTGGGAAAGATGAAATTCAGGACCAGCTACGGTCAGAATGCGCTTAAGCATTCCATAGAGGTAGCACAGCTTACAGGTCTTTTGGCTTCGGAGATCGGAGGTATCGATATAAGGCTCGCGAAACGTGCGGGACTCTTGCATGATATCGGAAAGGCTGTTGACCATGATCTGGAGGGCAGCCATGTGCAGCTTGGCTCCGAGATCTGCAGGAAGTTTAAGGAGTCACCCATAGTAATAAACGCCGTCGAATCACATCATGGCGACGCGGAAGCAACATCACTCATAGCCTGTCTGGTTCAGGCTGCGGATACGATCTCCGCGGCAAGACCCGGCGCGAGAAGAGAGACGCTGGAGAACTACACAAACAGGCTTACACAATTAGAAGATATTGCAGATTCCTTTAAAGGGGTCGAAAAGTCCTTTGCCATTCAGGCAGGTAGGGAAGTCCGGGTCATTGTTGTCCCGGAGCAGGTTACGGATTCGGATATGGTTCTTATTGCAAGAGATATTGCAAAGCGCATAGAAGGCGAGATGCAGTATCCGGGAACCGTAAAGGTCAGTATGATAAGAGAATCCAGAGTGACCGATTACGCAAAGTAGCACACTTTAGGCCTGATGATCCGGGGATTATCAGGCCTTGCTTCTTGAATGAGGTAAAAAACTTACAGAATGAAAAACAGGTTGGGAGACATAGGCATACTTGTCGCGATAATAGCCGTGATCGGGGTTCTTATTTTCATGAAGAAAGACTCGATCAAGGATGCTTTGCATATAGGATCCGGTGAAACTGCGGAAGAGAGCGAAGAGACCATGGAGGATTCTGAGGACACGGAAGAGGAAGACGAAGGTACAGAGGAGGAGCCTGAGGACGAGGATACGGAGGAGACGGTGGAAGCCGATGCTTCGGCAGATACTTCCGGGGAGGAGGACGCTCCCGATGTAGGTGACGGGATATCCGTGCAGAATAATATCAAGGTTTCCGATCCGCTTCTTGCGTCAACGCATGTCAACGAGCCGGAAGGAACCGCGGTGGTACCCGAGGCCGGACTTATTGAGAATAATATAATAGGGGCATCATGGACTGAGATAAAAGACAATTACAGCTATACGGACTTTGAAGCCGAGCCTGAGGACATAGCCCAGCTAAGATTTTTAGACGATGGAAATCTAAAGTACTATCAGTCGCCCGCGTCGGGAGAGATATTCGGCGTACAGGATGATACCATAGTTGCTTATCTGAAACGCTGGGACGGAACACCTTTGAATGAGGCGATATCAGTTGAAGGACTTTTTGATGTCGCGCCATACATATATCAGTGTACCGATTATCTGAATATGTATGAATGGAAAATCGCTAACTGCTATGTAGGTCTTTTGGTGGAAGACACCGGGGATGGGGTTGCGGCGAACGCACCGCTGTATGCTGAAAGCTATGTGCTGCAGAGGAGGATCAATACTTTTTATAAATGAACAAGCGGATGAGAATCTTGTGCGCCTGCCCGTGTTTATGTTATAACAAAAATAGCCCTTTGGCTGTTTTTGAGCACCTGCTACGGTAGAATGACAATCTTGTGCGCCTGCCCGTGTTTATGTTATAATGGAGTAGTTATTTTTTTGGAGGGGTAATCCATGGATACAAATATTCTTCTTGAAAACGGTACGAATGAGCTGGAGATCCTTGAGTTCATGCTGGATGAAAACTGCTACGGTATCAACGTGGCAAAGATCAAAGAGATCATTCCATATCAGGAGGTGACGCCGGTTCCGAATGCACATCCCAGTATTGAGGGCATATTCATGCCGAGGGATACGATGATCACGGCAATCAATCTGAAGAACTGCCTGCAGAGGGGCTCGCAGGATACAAAGGGACTTTTTATCATCACTAATTTCAACAAGTTGGATATTGCTTTCCATGTAGATTCGGTTGTCGGTATCCACAGGATTTCTTGGAGGGATATCATTAAGCCCAACGCTACCATCAATAATGCGGATGCGGGGGTATCTACGGGTATAGTTAAATATGATGATAAGCTGGTCATTATACTTGATTTCGAGAAGATAGTTACGGATATATCACCGGAGACGGGACTTAATATCGACGAGATAAAAGAGCTGGGAGAGAGGGAGAGAAACAATATACCTATCCTTATGGCAGAGGATTCGGCTCTTCTTAATAAACTCATATCTGATTCGCTGAAAGAGGCAGGCTATGTGAATCTCATAGACTGCGTAAACGGACAGGATGCGTGGGATTTCATATCACAGGCTGCCGAGGAGGGAGATATTAAGGAAAAGGTTAAGTGTGTCATTACGGATATTGAGATGCCTATCATGGACGGACACAGGCTTACGAAACTCATAAAGAGTACCGATGCAACAAAGAACATACCGGTTGTGATCTTCTCATCACTTGTTAATGAGGAGATGAGAAGAAAGGGAGAACAGCTTGGGGCTAATGCCCAACTGTCAAAGCCTGAGATCGGAAATCTGGTAAGGGTCATAGACAAGCTTATTGACGAAGCTAAATAAGGTTAAGAAAAATGAGAGCCGCAGCCATTGGCTGCGGCTCTTTTAAGTCTAAAGACTGTTACCGGTTTATATCAAAGCTGGTACTCGCCGTTGAAATCGTCATTTACTACAAAGTAAACTTTTGAATTCTCCGGTTGGACATAGAGATCAAGCTTCTTGATGTCCGATACCTTGTTGCCGGCTGCCTTGTAAGCTTCCTTTGCCTTAGCGATAAGCTCTGTTTCGGTGCTGTCGTTTCCGGCATACTGAATGGTAAGCTCTGATTTCATGATATAACCTCCCTGAAATGAAACCTTAAAATAATTGCCACATTATAATAAACTTCTTTAAAAAGAATTTCAATACATTATTTGATTAAAAATGACCAAAGAATTGAAAAAAAAATCAGAACATGGCGGCGATATTTATAATAACGAGGTGATATATGACCTATCGGTTAACATAAATCCGCTCGGCCCTCCCGAATCAGCAAGACAGGCAGTTTCTTCTGCGATGAACCGTCTGGTCTGCTATCCGGAGTATGATAAGGCCGGGTTAAAGACGGCGGCTGCGGAATGCTATGGAGTATCAGCAGATAATATAATATGCGGAAACGGCGTATCAGAGCTTCTCACGGCAATAGGAAGGATCTGCAGAAATAAAAGAGTGCTGATACCGGTTCCGTGCTATACAGGATATGAGAAGGCTTTCAGGGAAAACGATATCGTATTTCACTATCTGAAGCGTGAAGAGAATTTCCTGATTGGGAACTTCATTGCAGAAAGTATGGAAGATACCGGAGCGGAAGCAGTTATTTTTGGAAATCCGGCAAATCCGTCGGGAGGACTGGCGGACAGGGATATGCTGATAAAGCTTATAGACCGGGCTAAGAAGAACGGGATACTTTTTATAATAGACGAGAGCTTCATAGAACTGAGTGATATAGGTGAGCATGGAAGCATAATTGACATAATATATAATTATGACAACCTAATTATCTTGAGATCTGTTACAAAAGCATATGCCGTTCCGGGCGTAAGACTTGGGTTCGCGATAAGCAGCAACAAAGAGCTTCTAAAACAGATCGAGAGAGAACTCTCTGAATGGAATGTCTCAGTATTCGCTGAGGAGACAGGCAGGGCGATCTTTGCCGATCCTTTAAGGGAAAAATATCTGGAGGATTCAGGCAGGCTGATATTAAGGCTGAGGAGTGAGCTTGAGGAACATCTGCAAAATGCGGGCATAGATCATATCCCCAGTGAAAGTAATTTTGTATTATTGAATACGGACAGGGATCTGTATAATGAGCTGCTTGAAAAAAAGATATTGATAAGGGACTGCCGTAACGTGCGCGGACTGGGCGCGAACTGGTACAGAATCGCGGTAAAAGAGCCGGCGGGCAGTATTGTATTTTAACTCTCACTTTGTTACAATAAATCGTTATGAAGCCGGTGATTGTTTTCGACAAAAATGAAGTAAATATTGATTACGGGGCTGCCCTGCAGTCAATCCCCGGAAACAGTCTTGAGCAGCTTTTTGATGTGCTTTCGGAGTGTATTGAGGGGAGATTTATGTTCGTTGAGTATATCCCCGAGGGCGTGTCGCGCTGGTCAAGGGAAGCGGTCGACTATTTCGGCCTGCCGGGAACCCATATAAAAGACGGGGCAAGGGTATGGGGAGAGCTTATCATGCCCGAAGAAAAGAGTGCATATCTTGATCAGATCAGGGATCTCGAGGCAGGAAAGGCGGATGAACTTAACTATCTTACCAGAGTCAGGAACGCGGATGATATATACCAGACTATGGGATGCAGGGCGAAGCTTATAAAGTCTAAAGACGGTGCGCCTCTTTTCTTTGTCGGCGTTATCCAGAATTATGAGAAGCTGGATACGATCGATCCGGTTACCGGATTATTTTCAAGAAACAATCTTATAGTTACGATAGAGCATTATCTCAGGGATAATAAGCCCTTTGTTGTATCGGAGTTCGGGATAAGGAATTTCTTCAGCTTTAACACGGATTTCGGATATGATGAAGGAAACCGTCTGCTGAAAAAAGTCGCGAACTGGCTTGAGGACAAGAAAAGAAGAGGAGTTCTTTTCAGGGCGGAGGGAACTAAATTCGTTCACGTCGTTGTTGAAGAAGAGCATACCACGGGCGAGATCCATGAGATGTTTGACGGATTGAAGCGCTTCCTGAAAAATGATGTGAATGTAAACGGTATGCATGTGGGACTTGACCTTTGCGGGGGAGCGATGCATGTGTCGGATATGACGCTTGATGCATCTACGGTATATAACAGCGTGCAGTATGCCTTGTCTCAGGCAAAGGCGGAGAACCGCATGGAGCTTTTAGTCTACAATGAGGAGATGCAGAATAAAAGCAGAGCCCAGCTCGCTTCTCTTAACAGGATAAGAAAAAATGTAGCAAACGGATGCAACGGCTTTTTCATGGTGTACCAGCCTATAGTGAGCGCGGAGGATGAGACGGTCGTCGGCATGGAGGCTCTCATAAGATACCGGGATGAAAACGGCAGTATCGTTCCGCCGAATGACTTTATTCCATGGCTTGAAAAGGATACGGTTTTTTATGAGCTTGGAAGCTTTATACTTAAGAGCGCCATGGATGACGCGAAGCGGATAATAGATACACACCCTGATTTTATAGTAAACGTAAATCTGGCGTACCCGCAGCTGCAGAGGGAGGATTTTAAGACAGATCTGAAGCAGCTTATAGAAGATGCGGAATATGATGCGAAAAACCTGAAGCTGGAGTTGACAGAGAGATGCAGGCTTTTGGATATGGATTCGCTCAGAAACGATATGGTATATTTCAAGAGCAGCGGGATCCAGACGGCGCTGGATGATTTCGGAACGGGATACTCTGCCTTGGGGCTTCTGATAAATCTGCCTGTTGACCAGATAAAGATAGATAAATCTTTCATTGATGATATAGAGGATGATGTTCCGAGACAGTGTCTCCTTGAAGCGATCACGGACTGCGCGTCAAAGCTCGGGGTGTATTGCTGTGTTGAGGGGATAGAGACTGCAGAAATGAAGGACTATATAAAGGATAATTACAAGGTAACAAGCTTCCAGGGATATTATTATTCAAGGCCGGTGGAGATAGATGATTTCGTGGACTGGATGATGGAATATGAAGAGAAGCTTGCCTGATATCTATATGACAGAGGATCGCAATGAGTTCTGATGAAGAGTATTTAGACCGGCTGCTGCAGTCGATCGAGAATAAAGAATCAGAGATCAAGACAGATGTCCTGCCGGATATACCCGATGTCCAGCAGGATCTTGTCATGCCTGCGGATATAGAGACTGAAACCGCCCAGGATATGGCTGAGTTCGCGGCTGAACAAGAAGCGGAAGCTTCCGTGCCGGATATTGCTGTTCCCGAGACTGAGGAACCGTTTGATGTGCTTGCGGCCATGAATGATATAGACATTTCTGAGCCGGAACCGGATACCTCTGACCATATGGTTGAGGAGATGCGCACGCTGGATCCCACGCCAAACCTCGACGAACCGGTTGTCTTTTCGGAGGAGGAATTACCGGAGGAAGAACCGGAACCCGAGCCTATACCAGTGCCCGAGCCTGAACCGGAGCC
>JAFUWM010000366.1 GCA_017483425.1 Lachnospiraceae bacterium
AGATAACTGGTACCAATGGAAAAGTATCAGAGAGAAAACTTTGGAGCCTTTCCTATAATTCTCAGAAAGATTATGAAAAAGTACAGGATTTTTTGAAAAGTTTCTCGGACGAGCAGAATCTTACATTTGCCACGCAGGAAAAATTCTGGAAAGATTTTTTGCAAGATGATTTTGATATTGAGGAATTCCGTGCATACTATAATTCTACAGAAAATGGACATGTTGATATTGAAAAAGCTGTGTCAAGTGGTAAAACAATTCGAGAGGCTCTGACTGAGCCATATGCGGAATATCTCAACAACAATCATTTTGTCCGTCATGTTTGGACAGAGCAGGAGATGTTGGATAATTGGCACGCTAGGATTGATGCAAACCACAAAGCAGCAAACGCAAAAGCACCCAATATGCCCTACGCAGGGAACCATGTCGTGAAGAATAAAAATGAATACTTCGCAATGGCAAAAGACGATATTATTGCATATCAGGGTGCGGTATTCATGTGTGACAGACTCACGGACACGCTAACGCTTGGAGACGTGTCTGATCCGGATAAATGCATAAGAGTTGGTCTTTCCAAAGGAGGAAGCCTCTTCTTTAACAGAGATAATATAGGCTCGTTGATGGATGCTATTACCATGTTCTCCCCGGAAGATCAGGAGAGGATAGTTAAAGCAATACAGATCGACAACATGGCTCAGAAAGCTCAAAAAGAGATAGAGGATGCCAAGAGCGGAGATAACGTAAAATCCTCAAGCGAAGAAAAATCAGATGATCTAAAAGATGAATGATCAAATATCGATGTAAGACTCTCCCACTAGATACCCGGCAGGCAATCCAGCCTCCGGGTATCTTAATACCATTATCCAGAAAAAGTTTATGGGTAAACGCTATAGAGCTATGGATAACAAACCAATAGCTAACATGCCTGCATTC
This sequence comes from Lachnospiraceae bacterium, assembly GCA_017483425.1. Lineage (GTDB taxonomy): Bacteria > Bacillota > Clostridia > Lachnospirales > Lachnospiraceae > NK4A144. The sequence continues at coordinate 934 of JAFUWM010000366.1, forward strand.
CTTTTCCCTTCATAAAGGAACTCGCAATAATATTTATCAAATATATCTCCGCTATAACCGTAATGGCGTAACACAGCATATATGCTGCGTATCCATATGCTGAATATACGTCAGTAAAAGGAGATCCGTAGGACGGCTTTAGCAGAAACATATAGTTCGCCCCTATTATCCTGTCCGCAGTGTAAACTACCGGCACCATGATAACAAGAAAAATGATGCTCTTGTATGCTTCCTTTACATCCGGCCTGATATTTCCGTCAATAAGCAGGAATATTATGTATGTTATCACGAGGACATGGTAGAGATTACTCTGTATCGTTATGAAATGTACTGCCGGATACCTTGTTCCATCCGAAAATACAATCGCCAGCAATGCCCCCGGCAGACACAATGAAAACAGTACCTGCTCCAGTGTGGATTTTATAAAGTGGGGCATCTTTCCCTTAAGCTGCTCGTACAATAAGCACATTATCCCCGCAATGCTGCATAAATGAAGTGGCAGCTCGTATCTCATTTCCGCTTGACACAGATACACGTAGACCATTCTTAAAGCGATCAGACCTACTGCTGTATATGCAGTATCTCTCCGTAATTTCGTCCTGCAATCTCCCCCAATATGACAATAAATGCAGATGAATGTGGCTATTATGATCGCACACACAAGCATAATACACAGATGCTGTGCACTGAAAAGACGGTATCCTGCCCCCTGAGGAATATCGTTTTCATATGTAAAAAACAAATTTCCGATAAACAAATATTCTTTAATATTACTCATATCCGCTCTTTACCGGCATCCGGATGCCAATAAACCCTTATCAATTTCAAATATACAATATCAGAAAAAGACCCTGTTTCTCAATGACTTCTCTGCTCCGGTAGTAGGACACCTGCTGTATGCTTTAAGGAATTGAAAACAGTTTAACCATTGCGCCATCTGATGTATAATATCCATTATGACACTTGAGTACAATATCTTTTTAGAGGTAGCGGTAATCCCGCTTGATATCATACTGTGCGTCTTTCTTGTGATACGCTATACCAACCCGACATCGGTAAACATTGCGTTCCGAAGATTCGCTTTTACCGTGATGTTTGCCAATATCATAGATGTTCTGACGGCAGTGGTAACAAGTGCAAACGAGAAAGTTCCGAATCCGGTCCACTATTTTTTTAATATCACGGATTCGATATTTGCCGCCCTGTCCGGCTTCTTTTTCATTTATTACGTGTATGCATACGCAGAAATGGAAAAGGAGGATCTGACGCGGAGACACATCATAAACTGTATTCTACTGGCAACGGATCTGTTCCTTTTACTGACAAATCCTTTGACGGGATGGGTATTCACATACGATGCTAACGGGCAATATATCCATGAATTCCTGTTCACTCCGGTAGCATACGGCTTTCCCATACTGTTTTTTGCGATCGGAAGCGCATATATGCTGACCCACAGGACAAATTACAAATCAAGTCAGGTCCGCACTATGGTGCTGTCGATCATAATAGTCTCGATCCTTTTCCTTACCCAGATGCTTTTCTTTGATAATGTGCTTATTACTTTCTTCACCGCCTCTCTCGGTGTGCTCGTGATCCTGCTGTCGTTAGAGACCCCGGACTATGTGGAGCTTGTGAAAACTCTGACCGAGCTACATGAGTCACAGGCAAGAGAAGCCGCAGCAGAGGCTAAGGGACGGCTTTCTCAGGAAGTCATGATGGCGCTTTCAAAGGCAGTCGACGCAAAGGATCATTACACAAACGGTCATTCCGAAAGGGTGGCAGGATACTCGCGGGAGATAGCGAAACGGCTGGGATGGTCTGAAATCATGCAGGATGAAATATATTCCATGGGGCTTTTGCACGACGTTGGAAAGATAGGCGTACAGGAGGAGATAATCAATAAAAAGGGATATCTCACGGATGAAGAGTTTGACGCGATAAAGAAGCATACTGTTATCGGGTGGGATATACTGAAGACCATAACAGAGATACCCGGACTTTCAACAGGAGCCAGATGGCATCATGAGCGTTTTGACGGCGGAGGATATCCTGACGGATTATCAGGCGAGGATATCCCGAAAGAGGCAAGGATCATCTGTGTGGCAGACTGCTATGATGCCATGACCTCCAAGAGATCGTACTCACATCCAAAGTCGCAAAAAGAAGTGAGAGCGGAGATAGAACGCTGCAGCGGCTCACAGTTTGATCCGGAAATTGCGGATATCATCATACAGATGATAGATGAGGATAAAGGCTTTACCATGAGGGAGCATACCTTATGAGGGAGCTTTTTACAAAAGAAGGAAGAAAACTGTATGAAGATAAAGAGCGCATCCCATGGCAGGAGCATCCAAGACCGCTGCTTAAAAGAGACAGCTTTTTGAATCTGTGCGGTTTCTGGACTTTTTCGGTTTATGAGAAGAATACCAGGATCGACCCCGGAGCCGACAGGATAAGGGTTCCTTTTCCGCCTGAATCTATTCTTTCTGGGATAGGCAGGCACTTTGCGGAGGGAGCTGATCTCATATATGAAAAAAGAGTTTCCCTGCCCGAAAATTTCAGAAAGGAGATACTCCTGCTCCATGTGGACGGAGCCGATCAGCACGCCGCTGTTTATATCGACGAAAGACTTGTCGGAGAGCACGACGGGGGGTATGAACATCTTACCCTTGATATCTCTGACTCTGAAGATGAGTTTGATCTGAAGATCATAGTTCGTGATAATCTGAATGACAGAAAAGAACCCTA
>JAFUWM010000367.1 GCA_017483425.1 Lachnospiraceae bacterium
AAATACTCCATCGGTATCGGAAGCCATAAACGCATATCCGTCATAAGGAGAACGGTCAAACGGCGGTACATTCTCCCCGGCCGTAACATCCTCGCCAAGGATCCTTCCGAAAGCGTTTTGAATATCTAATTTCTGTGTTCCTATCCGGTCAGCCCTGTCTGTAAGAAGCCTGATCGCTTCCCTGTGATCCACATTCATCATGCTCTTCCTTTTATTCTCACATTTATCTGCCGGCCTTCCACGATATTGATCGCCATAAGGATGACCATTGAAATAGCTATATTGATCAGCACCCATTTAAGTGCCAGCACATCATTACCGGTCCGCCACATCTGATATACCGTCGTTGATATGGTTGCCGTCCTTCCGGGTATATATCCCGATATCATCATCGTGGCCCCGTATTCTCCGAGTGCTCTTGCAAAAGAAAGGACTACTCCCGCTATGATCCCTCTCTTACAGCAGGGCAAAACGATCCTGAAAAAAATATAGGGAGCGGACAATCCCAGTGTCTGCCCGACCTGTTCGTATGTTCCGTCAAAGGCTTCAAAAGCCCCCCGGCTCGTCCGGTACATAAGCGGAAAGATTATGATGACTGTTGCAAACACGGCTGACCACCAGTTCATCGTAAACCTAATTCCGAACACATTTAAAAACCACGCGCCTACAGGTCTTTTCGGTCCCAGAACAAGCAGCAGGAGATATCCTACCACTGTCGGAGGAAGCACGAGAGGCAGTGTGAACAGGCTGTCAAATATCCCCTTTATGTACTTCGGCAGACGAACAACGAAATATGCCGCGGCAACACCGAGGACCAGAACAACGGCCGTGCTGATAAACGCAATACGTATCGAATTGTATAAAGGATACATATCCATACGTTCAGACCTTTACTTTAAGCATGTAAAACCAACGCTCTCAAATACGGCACTGCTGTCATCCGAATCGAGATAATCAAGGAACGCTTTCGCTTCTTCCGGGTGTTTTGTCTCTTTAAGGACCGCGACAGGATATGTGACCCGTCCGCACATTTCTTCGGTAGCTGTATCGACCGCTTCAAGTCCTGCAGAAAAAGCATCGGTCGAATAAACTATCCCGCAGTCAACTGCCGCTTCGCTAACCTGAGTGGTGACCTCCTTAACGTTGCTGCCGTATGTCAGAACCCCGTCCTTTGCCAGCGTCTCTTCATCCAGTCCGAAATATTCAAATATCTTCTGTGTATACTGTCCGACGGGGACATCCTCGTTTCCCATCGCAAGCAGGATGTCTTTGTCGCCCAGGTGTTTTACCATATCGTCGTATGAGGTGATGCTCTTCGGATTTCCTTCAGGAACGACAAGACATACTTTGTTTTCAAGGATATCATGGCGCGTTGCCGGATCGATAAGATCAGCAAGCTGATCCATCTGCTTTTGTGCGGCCGAAATGAAGATATCACATTCAGCGCCTTCTTCTATTTGTGTTTTCAGAGTTCCCGAAGAATCAAAGGTGAAGATGATCTCGGTATCGGGATTTGCCTCTTCATATTCTTTTCCGATCTGCTCCAATGTCTCTGTCAGTGAAGCCGCTGCAAAAACCGTAAGAACTTTTTTTTCATCCGCCTCATCTTTTTGCCTGACATTTGCAGTCCTGTTGCATCCCGTCATCAAAACGGCTCCAACGAAGGCTGTTAATAACACAATTGCTGCTTTTCTCATAAAGCTCCTCCTTTACTCCGTGTCTTATTCCATCAAAAGTATCTTATCCGGATCTATGCTGATATATTGTGGGACATAACTGCAGATATCCTCCTCGTTTAAGGTTCTCGGGATTTTCCACCACAGCCCGTTTTCCGTTATCACATACCATTCAAACGGAAGCCTGCTGATCCTTGTATGCCCCGTGGGAATAACATTTATTCCGTTTGCCTTCGGGCAAAAATCATGAGCCCGTATTCCGGCATATTTTATTTTACTGTCGATTCTCTGTCCGGTCACAAGCTCAATGCTGTGCCAATCAAGTGCCCGAAATCTGTGATCATCGATCCGCTCTATCCTGCTGATATTTTTACATCCTGTAAGTCTGGCGGCAGACAAAGTTTTCGGATGAGAAAATACCTCATCCGTGGGACCGTGCGCTATTACCCTTCCCCGATCAAGAAGCAGCAAATAATCACACATCTGGTATATCTCATCCCGGTCATGGCTTACAAGGATGGCTGTTTTGTCATACCTGTCAAGGATACGGATCAGCTCCAGCCTGAGAGCCTCCCTCATAAAAGTATCAAGAGCCGAAAAAGGTTCATCCAGCAGAAGAAGCTGCGGATCGCAGGCAAGCATCCTGGCAAGAGCTGTCCTTTGCTGCTGTCCTCCCGAAAGTTCACGCGGCATATGAGAACGTATACCGGTCAGCTCAAATGTCTCAAGTATCTGCCCGGTCTTGTTTTTTGCGTCGTCTTTAGTCCCCCGTCCGGCACCACGCACAGCGGCTTTGATGTTTTCCTCCACGGTCATATTTGGAAAGAGCGCATAGTTCTGAAAAAGGTATCCGATATTCCTCTTTCCGGGACTTATATCCGTTTTTGATCTTTTGTCAAACAAAACCCGGCCGTCCGTTACAATACGGCCTTCATCCGGCCTGACAAGGCCCGCAAGAGACATTAACGTCTGTGTCTTGCCGCAGCCGGATGCTCCGAGTATACCTATCCTCTTACTATCACATTTTAAGGAAGCATCCAGGTAAAAATCCTTATATCTTTTTTTTATATCAAACTCGATCCTCATGCTTCAGCTGTTTGAGCCCGGATCATTATCGCGGGCGCACTCCGAAACAGCCCCGCGCAAAACCTTTATGCCGTGTTCAAGCCCGTTCATGATAAAGCCGAGACACTCTTTAACGGCCTTCGGGCTTCCCGGAAGATTTACGATGATCGACTGTCCGCGGATCACGGATGCCCCTCTTGTGAGCATCGCCCGATCCGTTATCTCCATGGATCTGTATCTGATATACTCTGCTATTCCCGGAGCATTTCTGTCAGCCACGTCGAGCGTGACTTCAGGAGTGCTGTCGCGAAGCGAAAATCCCGTTCCGCCGCTTGTTATGACAAGATCTGCCTCGCGTCCGTCACACAGCCGGATAAGTTCAGCCTTCAGACGCCTTGTGTCATCCGGGATTACTATCGTTTCTATGACTTCATATCCGTTTTCGGTAAGTATTTCGCAGGCCGTAGGTCCGCTAAGATCCTTGCGCAGACCCTGCGACGCCTTATCGCTGAGAGTGATCACCGCCGCCGTAAACGGTCTGTTTATATCGGGATATTGTAGAAGGATGCCGTCTCCTTTTCTGATCTCTCCCCCTTTTATCACCTCCGAAAATAACCCCTGATGAGGCATTATACACTCGCCCATCCTCTTATATATCCTGCAGTGTGTGTGGCATTCCTTTCCTTTCTGTGTAATGCGGATCGATGCTTGTCTGTCACCGTCCCCTATGGTAAGGATCGTTCCCACAGGAAGGCTGACACAGTCTATCCCGTCGATAACGAGATTCTCACCGAAATCCCCGTATTTGACATCCGCTCCCTTTCTGTTGAACTCGTCAATACGGCTCCCCGATAAAA
>JAFUWM010000368.1 GCA_017483425.1 Lachnospiraceae bacterium
ATCTTTCGTATGGAATTAGATAACATTGAGAACTGCGGGTCTGATTCTGCCGATGCGAATACTTACAGCAGAACAGCGGACATAAGCAGTATTAACAAAGAAGAGAAAAGTGTACCCGTTTGGGAAAAAGTGACACTTACGATAGATGAGGCAGTCGCATATAGCGGCATAGGAAAAAACAAGATAAGGGAGCTTACCAACAAGCCGTTCTGCTCTTTTTTGCTCCATAACGGAACCAAAAGACTGATCAAGAGAAAAGAGTTTGAAAAGTTCCTGACAGTCCAGAAGTCCATTTGAGAATAGGAGCCTGATGTGTTAGTCTTGTAGTATGCATCAAGGCTCTTTTTTATTGGTAGAAAGGAGCTTAAAAATGGGGATGGATTTAAGAGGAAAGGAGCTTGGAACAGGGCTAAGGCAGAAAAAAGACGGCAAATATGTAGCAAGGTTCGTAAGTAGGACAGGCAAGAGACCGGAGAAGGTATTTGAGAAGCTTTCCGATGCGAAGACATGGCTCACAGAGCAGAGATACCTTGATGAGCACAGCGGGTTGCTGATAGCTAAAGGCACCACGGTTGACGAGTGGTTTGAATATTGGATAGAGAATATCAAGAAGCCCGCGGTCAGACGCTCTACATACCGAAACTATAAGGAACGGTATAAATGCGGAGCCAAATCCTTGATAGGTCAGATGCTCATATCCGATGTGAAGCCCCTGCATTGCCAGATGGTCTTAAATGAGGTCACTGAAGATCACAGCCATGGGACGACGGAGCAGGTGAGGATATGCATGCAGCAGATGTTCACCTCTGCTGTAGATAACGGACTTATAGCTTCTTCGCCCGTGACAAGGACGGTCAAGGTCAAGAGACATGAGAAGCAGGAGAGGCGCGTGCTTACAGTTGATGAGCAGAACTCATTTGTTGAGTACCTGAAATCTACAAATCACAGGTATGCGGATCAGTATAATCTTTGCCTTGAAACGGGAATAAGGGCAGGTGAGCTGGCAGGTCTCGAATGGCAGGACATAAAGGACGGGAAGCTTACAGTCGGTCGAACCGTACAGTTTTTTCCGGATGGGGAGATCTATATAAGTGAACCCAAGACAAAAGCGGGCCGTAGAACTATACCGCTCACCAAAAAAGCGCAGGAGATACTGAAATCCTACAAGGGCGGAAAGATAGTGAACATAGGCTATGTATTTGCGTCACATGGAAAGCCGGTATGTTATTCAAACTACAACAGGGCATTAAAAAAGATATGCAGGGATCTTGGGATCGAGCCGTTCACAATGCACATATTGAGACACACTTTTGCTACAAGATGTATTGAGGCGGGCATGAACCCGAAGACACTCCAGTACATACTCGGACATTCAAGGATTGAGATGACTATGGATCTATATGTACATGTGACTGATGATACCGTAGCAAGGGAGATGGAAAAACTGGAAGTGGCGAAATAGTGGCGGTTTCAATTTTCAGAAACACCTCGCAAAGCCCAAGAATTAAAGGAAAAATGGATAATGGCCGGATTATGTGGTATAACAAAACATGCCCTTTGGCATGTTTTGAGCTCCTGCTATGGTAAAACAAGAATCTGGCGTACCTACCAGTATATGTGGTATAATACTCTATATTTCTTTCTTTGGAGGTGGCAACATGGCAAATACAATTTCTGAACAGGAACAGGAAGATATTCAGAACGCGCTGGATGCGGGAAAGATGATAGGAACGGAGTCGTCGAGGCGCGTACTTTCCCAGGGTGAGATCGATAAGATCGTCGACGCTTATCATGAGCTTTCCAAGTCAAGGGAAAATCTTCAGGAGCTCATGGAGATAGCTGAAGAGCTGAATAAATCCGAATACACAAGGACGGAATTCACGCAGAAATGCGCAGAGTATTTCCCTGTGGTGTTGCGTACTCTGGAAGCGCTTAGATAATATGAAGGATCAGCCATAATCAAGGATCAGTAACTCCTGACGTAGAGCAAGATATTGCGTTACGTCGGGAGTTTTCGCTTTAACGGCGCAGGTTTTGGGGGTAGTTGTAAGATATGCAGATGAATTTTAAGGACGCGGAGCAGATCAAGAGGCTGGTTCTGATAATTGACGACGAATTTATCAACCGGGAGCTTTTGGGGGGCATGCTTCAGGAGGAATACCGCATACTCTATGCGGTAAACGGCAAGGAGGGTCTTGAGATGATAAGGGAGAGCGCGTCCACGCTCTCTATCATCCTGCTGGATCTCATGATGCCTGAGATGACGGGATATGAGCTTTTGGAGATAATCAAGGCTGACGATGCCTTAAAGCATATACCGGTCATAGTCCTTACCGCGGAGCAGGACGCTGAGGTCAGAAGCCTTAAGCTCGGGGCGAGCGATTTTATCAAAAAACCCTATGAGAGCCCGGAGATAATAAGGGCGAGGATCATGAGGACCATAGAGCTTTCCGAGGACAGGAACTTCATCCAGTCGGCAGAGAGGGATGAGCTTACCGGATTATACAGCAGGGCATTCTTCTATGAGTACGCTGAGATGATGGATCGGTATAATTCCGGTATGAAGACTGACGCCGCGATACTGAATGTCGAGCATTTCCATATGGTAAACGAGATGTACGGCAGACAGTTTGGTGATAAGGTCCTGATATCGATCGCGGAGGCTATCAAGGAGTATCTTGCCGAAACCGAGGGACTTGCCTGCAGGAGCGAGGCGGACACATATTTTATCTATATGGCTCATCATGACGATTATGACGGGCTTCTGGATCATGTAAACAGCAAGATAGCCGAACTTTCCAAGGGACTTCACCTGCATGTGAGACTCGGGGTTTATCCGAGGGTCGAGCATGATATAGAGATGGATCAGCGTTTTTCTTACGCAAGGTACGCCTGCAATACTCTCAGAGGCAACTACATGAGGTATGTCGCATACTACGACATGACGATGAGGGAGAGATCGGTCTTTCACGAGCATCTCGTTAACGATATCCACGATGCCCTTGAGCAGGGGCAGTTTAAGGTGTATTACCAGCCAAAATACAATGTACAGGGGGAAGAGCCGGTCGTATGCAGCGCTGAAGCTCTTGTCAGATGGGAGCATCCGGAATACGGAACGATAAAGCCCGAGACTTTCCTGCATGTATTTGAAGAGAACGGACTCATAAGCATCCTTGACAGGTATGTATGGAAGGAGACGATAGAACAGATCGGCAGGTGGAGAAAGAAGAATATCACCGGCATCCCTGTATCCGTCAATGTTTCCCGTATAGACCTTTATGACGAGGGGCTTCCTGATTATCTGATGGATCTCCTGGAGGATAACGGACTAGGCTCAGATGATCTGCTGCTTGAGATCACGGAGTCCGCGTATACCGATGATAATACCCAGTTTATCGAGGCCATAGAGAACTTAAGACAGGAAGGGTTCCGCATAGAAATGGACGATTTCGGGTCGGGCTACTCATCCTTAAATGTCATAACCACCATGCCGATAGATGTCATCAAGCTTGATATGCGGTTCATAGAGCATATACATGAGGACAGCAAGGCGCTTCTGGTCGTGAAGCTCATAATGGATATGGCAAGGTCGCTGGAGGTGCCTGTGGTTGCTGAGGGCGTAGAGATAGCGGCACAGTATGACCTCCTGAGGGAAAACGGATGCAGCATCATACAGGGGCATTATTTCTCAAAGGCGATGTCAGCGGAGGAGTTTGAGGAAGAGGTCCTTTTATATGAGGAGGAAGAGCTATGAATGTCATCATAGTCGGATGCGGCAACGTGGGCTATGCTCTTGTAGAGAAGCTCTCTGATGAGAAGCATAATGTGGTCGTTGTGGATAAGGACAAAAAGAAAGTGGATCTGATCACCGACGAGCAGGATGTACTGGGAATAGTCGGGGACGGCATTAATTATCAGGTCCTTATCAAGGCCGGGATCGAGCATACGGATCTTCTTATAGCGGTAACAGAGTCTGACGAGCAGAATCTGCTGTGCTGTGTCATGGCAAAGCGGTCGGATAAGTACTGCCGTACCGTGGCGAGAGTAAGAAACCCTGTATACAATACCGAAACCAGTTATCTCAGGCGTGAGCTGGGGCTTGCGCTCATCATCAATCCGGAGCTGATAGCCGCGGCCGAGATCGCAAGGCGGTTCCAGTATCCTGATTCCATCCATGTGGATACGTTTACAAGAGGCAGGATAGAGCTTTTCCATCTCGAGCTCACAGAGGGAAATCCGCTTGTCGGTATGTCTGTAGGCACAGTAATAAACCATTTCAAATGCCATGTGCTTATATGCGCTGTTCAGAGAAAGCGCAAGACCTTCATACCTGACTTTAAGGCAATGCTTGAGGTGGGTGACGAGCTTATATTATCCGCTACGCCGAAGGATGCCAATACTTTTTTCAAGCGGACAGGCATAAACAAGCATCCGCTTAAATCCGCGATGATAGTGGGCGGGGGCACGATAGGCTTTTATCTTGCTA
>JAFUWM010000369.1 GCA_017483425.1 Lachnospiraceae bacterium
CTGTTCGCTTCGGCATACTCCTCATTCCTGCCTTTTATTTCTTTCATTATGACTACTTCAGGCATTTTTCACCCCACATAGAATATCCGCACTGACCTCGGATACATTTTTATATTTCCAAACACTTCCCGGCCTTTTTTGAATAACGGATTTTTCTCATAAGTATCAACCGCCATGTACCATTTCTTATCGATAGGAAGATCAGGCAGCGATATCTCAACCTCTTCCCAATAAGTGTTTACAGCGAGATAAACTATGTCGTCGTCCTTATTCCTGTCAGTGGAACCCGCAAACATGATACCCATATAGTGACTGTCTCCGGCAAAGTCCGGCTCCCATGGTGTCGCCCCGTGACACGAGGTTTCGGGGAATCCCAGCTTTGACGGTTCCAGATGCATCCTTATCGCGGGGTGATCCTTACGGAACTGTATCATAAACTTGAAGAATTCAAACAGCTTCTTATTTGTCTTCAGATCATCCCAGTTAAGCCATGAGATATTATTATCCTGACAGTATGCATTGTTATTGCCGCCCTGTGAATTGCCAAACTCATCACCCATGAAAAACATCGGCGTCCCGCGGCTCGTCATAAGGCAGGCAAAAGCATTCTTTATCATGCGGTCTCTTAACCGCTGCACTTCCTTATCGGTAGTCTCGCCTTCTATACCGCAGTTCCATGACAGATTGTGATTGTCGCCGTCAGTTCCGCCCCAGTCGTTATCCTCATTGTGCTTTTCGTTATAGGAATACAGATCGTGCAGTGTAAACCCGTCATGGCAGTCAAGGAAATTAACGGAAGCATTGAAGCCTCTCACCTCGGGATCGTAAAGATCCGGCGAACCCGTGATACGCTTTGCCGCGTCCTGCGCCTTGCCGTTATCGCCCTTAAGGAAGGATCTCATGTCATCTCTGTATCTGCCGTTCCACTCCATCCAGCGGTTCCATGAAGGGAAAGACCCGACCTGATACATTCCACCCGCATCCCATGCCTCGGCTATGAGCTTGACATTGCCAAGTATCGGATCAAACGCCAGCTCCTGCAGCAGCGGCGGCTTACTCATCGGAGAACCGTCTTCATTGCGCCCGAGTATCGTAGCAAGATCGAACCGGAAGCCGTCCACCCTGTAATTCGTGACCCAGTACCTCAGGCACTCGGTTATCATCTGCTGGACTATCGGATGATTGCAGTTAAGCGTATTGCCGCAGCCCGAGAAATTATAATAATAACCCTCCGGTGTCAGCATATAGTAAATATTATTATCTATACCCTTGAAAGAGAAGCACGGGCCGTATTCATTGCCCTCTGCCGTGTGATTGAATACCACGTCAAGGATAACTTCAATGCCGTTTTCATGCAGGGTCCTGATCATGGATTTGAGCTCGTCGCCTTCATGATTATGCTCCCTTGTGGACGCATAGCTCGTATTCGGCGCAAAGAAGCAGACCGTATTGTAGCCCCAGTAATCCATAAGTCCGCGCCCGTGGAAATCCCTGTGCGAAAGCATTTCGTCAAATTCAAATATAGGCATGAGCTCTACCGCAGTGATACCAAGCTCTTTGAGATACGGTATCTTTTCCCTGATCGCGTCAAAGGTTCCGGGATGCCTGACCCCGCTGGTACGGTCCTTTGTGAAGCCTCTTACGTGCATTTCATAAATGATAAGATCCTCTGTAGGAGTGAGTATCTGTTTGCTGTTGCTCCAGTCAAAGTTGTCCCTTACTACACGCGCGTGATAGACATAGTCCGTGGGGGTGCCCCAGTCCGCCTGACCGGTAACCGCTTTGGCATAGGGATCAAGGATTATCTTGTTTTTGTCGAATATAAGACCCTTTGACGGATCGTTCGGTCCATCTATCCTGTACGCGTACTCGATATCCTCTATGTCGAGATCGAATACTATCATCGAATAAACATTCCCGATCTTATAATCCTCCGGAAATTTCAAAACGCCAAAAGGCTCCTTCTCTTCCGAGTGGAAAAGAAGAAGCTCTATGGATGTTGCCTGATTTGAATGTATCGTGAAATTTACCCCCGTGGGGATGGCCGTAGCCCCGTTAAGTCCATAGAGTCCCGGCCGCACCTCGAAGTCTCCGATGATATCAAGAGGCTCCATGTGGATGTCCACATACCTGAATCTATTGCTCATTGTCAGCTCCCTTTGTCTTGTCTTTTCTTCCGCGGACTACAGCACCCATTCCGTCATACGGAGCAGGATCCGTGCTCGCGGGGGTGTCATCATTCACTTCGACATCAAACCTGCGCCACTTGGGATACTCCGACTCATCGTAAACCTTTTTTTCTTTCTCCGATGACGTGTCCACTGATTTTTTTGAACTCTTATCGCTATCCTTGGACTCTGTTTTTACTCCCCTCCTGGTCACACGCTCGCGATCCTTTCCGCTGGTCTCTTCCTCGGTAAGACCTTTCTCCTCGCGGTATATCCTCATGAATTCCTTGCCCGTGATCGTCTCTTTTTCGATAAGGAACTGCGCAAGCTTGTCAAGCAATTCGCGATTTGCCTTCAGCAGAGATTTTGCTTCCTTATAAGCCTCCTTCAGTATCTTCATGACCTCCTCGTCTACAGCCGCCGCTGTCTCATCCGAGCAGTTCATGACTGTACGCCCTTCAAGATACTGATCCTGTATAGTCTCAAGTCCCATGAGTCCGAATTTCTTGCTCATGCCATACTGGGTTACCATAGCCCTTGCGGTCTTTGTCGCCTTTTCTATATCATTCGCGGCTCCCGTGGTCACGGTGTCAAACACTATCTCTTCCGCCGCGCGTCCGCCGAGCGTCTCCACAAGCAGAGCATGCAGCTCGGCTTCGGTATTTAAGTATTTCTCCTCCTCAGGCACATTCATGACATAGCCGAGCGCTCCCATGGTACGGGGAACGATCGTGATCTTCTGCACGGGCTCGGAATTCTTTTGCAGAGCCGATACAAGCGCATGCCCTATCTCATGATAGGAAACGATCCTGCGCTCCTCCTTGCTCATTATACGGTCTTTCTTTTCCTTACCGACGAGCACGACCTCGACTGAATCCATGAGATCCTTCTGATTCACAAACTGACGCCCGGCCTTGACCGCGTTGATCGCGGCTTCGTTTACCATGTTTGCAAGATCCGATCCGACAGCGCCCGAGGTAGCCAGCGCAACCGTCTCAAAATCAACCGATTCGTCAAGCTTCACATCCTTTGCATGAACCTTCAGCGTATCTATTCTGCCTTTGAGATCAGGCTTGTCCACAATGACCCTTCTGTCAAAACGCCCGGGTCTCAGCAGAGCCTTATCCAGAGAATCAGGTCTGTTTGTGGCTCCGAGCACGAGGATACCCTTCGAGGAATCAAAGCCGTCCATCTCGGACAGCAGCTGGTTCAGCGTCTGCTCACGTTCGTCAGTTCCCCCGCCGTATCTGGAATCCCTGCTCTTTCCTATAGCGTCTATCTCGTCAATGAATATGATGCAGGGCGCGTTCTTCTCCGCGTCATTAAAGAGATCTCTCACTCTTGACGCTCCGACACCCACAAACATCTCGACAAAATCAGAGCCCGCAAGGGAATAAAAAGGCACATGCGCTTCCCCGGCGACTGCTTTAGCAAGCAGAGTCTTACCTGTACCGGGAGGCCCTACGAGAAGCGCTCCTTTAGGAAGTCTCGCACCGATCTCTGAGTACTTCTGCGGATTATGCAGGAAATCCACCATCTCCTGCAGACTCTCCTTTGCCTCATCCTGTCCTGCCACATCCTTAAACGTGACTCCCGTATCTTTCGTAACATAAGCCTTGGATGCGCTCTTTCCGACACCAAGGATACCGCCGCCGGAGCCGCCCATCCTCCTCATAAATAAGGAAAGAAGACCCCAGACCAGTACAAGAGGCAGTACAAAGTTTACTATCGCCGAGATTATCATGCTTGAACGGTCGGGGATAGTATGCGAATAATCAACCCCTGCTTTTTCAAGTCTTGACACAAGATCCGGATCGTCTATCACTCCGGTATAATACGTCATGAGCAGGGACGCTTTGCCATCCTCCGTCTTTGGCGTGATATTGATCTGGTCATCAGTGATCTCCACCTCCGCGATCTGCCCGTCCTCCAGCATCTGCAGGAACTGGCTGTACGGTATCTCCTGTGTGGTAGAACTTGATAAGGCCCGTGTCATGAAGCTCATGCCGAGAAGCGTGACAAGCGTGGCTATTATAAGAACATAAAAGGTCTGTCTGTTCTTAGGATCTCTGCCGGGGCCGCCGTTATTATTACCTCCGTTGTTGCCATTGCCCCTGTTATAGCCATTGCCGCCCGGATCGCTCCCGCCATGACCGCCATTGTAGCCGTTATAATTGTTGTAGTTATTGTAATTATTGTTTTCGTCCATAACATTTCTATTATACGGTGCAATGGCTTGTTTTACAAATGAAATGTTTGTGATCTCCGGTCGCGCCCTTGACATTCCATTTTTACAAGTCTATCATGTAGGCGGCATAAGGATTAATTAGTCAGGAGGCGAAGCCGGTTTATACTTCAGCCGGCACAGGATTTGGATAATATATTGTTTCTCCGCTCAGATAATGATTTTGATGCGGATGCACTGCAGACTGCTTTAGCTGGTGAATACCAGCTTGTAATTAAGGATACGGCAAAGGATTGCCTTAAAGAGATAAGTAACAGAACCGATATCCCGGCAATAATCATAGATACACCTTCTAAACAGGAAGATATCGAAGAACTCATACAATTCATAAATCAGAATAATAACGATGTCTTTGCCATAGCGATCATCATCCTCACATCCGGACAGACAGAAGAAGCCGATATTGCCTATCTTGGATGCGCGGTAGTAGACTGTGTTTCAAAGCCCGTTAATCACACCATACTGAAAAACCGTCTTCGGATAGCCACAGAGCATGTGAATTCCGTATCCTTTTCAGAATTTGCAAGGATGCTCACTGTCCTGCCCGCAAATATCTATCTGAAGGATTCTCAGGGAAGATACGTTTTTTCATCACAGACATGGCATCATCTGGAAACAGGCGGTGACCCGAACTGGACGATACGCGGAAAGACGGATCTGGATGTCCGCAAGGACAAGGAAAACGCCAAACTTGCGATGGAAACTGACAAGAAGATCATACAGTCCGGCAAGGGCACCTCATATATCATTGAAGAGCATGACGGCGATGTCAGGGAATATCTGCAGCTTATCAAAGAGCCCCTTTTTAATGATAACGGCAAGGTTCGGGGAATAATCGCGCTTATTAATAATGTCACCGAGCACGAGCTTTTGAAGCTGGAGCTTGAAAAACGCTCAAAGACCGACCAGCTCACCGGGCTTTTGAATAAAGTCGCGACCGAGGAGCTTGTCCGCATGATGATAGCAAACTATCATAAACCCAATGAGATAGATGCTCTCATGATGATAGATGTGGATAAGTTCAAAAACGTCAATGATACTTTCGGGCATATAACAGGCGACAGGGTTTTGGAGGAGGTCGGAGATATCATCCGCAGAAGCTTCAAGGGCATGGATGTGGCCGGAAGGGTCGGCGGAGATGAGTTTATGGTGTTTTTGCGCGACATAGATAAGGCAGACAACGCCTGCAAGCTCGCCGAGCACATCGAATATGAGGCAAGGCACGCCTTTGACGGCGAAGAACTCGAAAAATATGTATCCCTTTCCATAGGAATCGCCCTGCTCCCCGAGCACGGCAAGACCTTCGAGGAGCTGTACAATGCGGCGGATAAGGCTCTGTATTACATCAAAAACCACGGAAGGGCCTCGTACAGACTCTACGATACTGATTCCCGACAGTAACAGGCATATCTACTTGCAGAAACCCGTGACAGTACAGTATACTAATATGTTGTGCGATAACCATACATATTGTTGTCTGATGGGGAAATGAACGAAAAACGCCAATACGAAAGAATAGATACCGCATATACCGCCCTGTACTGCTCCTACTGCGGAGTAAGAGCCGCGAAGATCAAGGATCTGTCAAAGTCCGGCGCAGCGCTTGTTTTTAAGGACGAGATAGATGCCGCCACGGGAGATAATGCTACTATACATTTTTACTCCCGTGACACAGGCACCTTAGTTGCAAAAGCCAACTGCCACATCGTCAGGGTTTTCAGCGATGACGGGAAGATGGGCATAGGCATACATTTTGATCAGGAAAACAAAGGCGTTGATGTCGTCATGGATTTCCTTGAGACCCAGCAGGATAATACTCTGTCCTAGATCACTCAAATCCGTTCGGATGGCCTTTTTGCCAGTTCCATGAATCCCGGCACATCTCCTCGATACCGTTCTCAGCCTCCCAGCCCAGTTCTTTCTTTGCCTTTTCCGGACTTGCATACCACTCAGCGATATCACCCGCTCGTCTGGGCTTGATGCTGTATGGTATCTTTATATTATTTACTTTCTCAAATGTCTTAACTATATCAAGCACTGAATAACCGTGTCCCGTACCTAGATTGCAGATGAAGCATCCGGGGTTCGTGCGAAGCTTGTCTATTGCCTTTACATGAGCCTTTGCCAGATCGACCACATGTATATAATCCCTGACCCCCGTACCGTCAGGCGTATCATAGTCGTCTCCGAATACTCCAAGCTCCGGCAGCTTGCCTACCGCGACCTGGGTGATATACGGCATCAGGTTATTCGGTCTGCCATTAGGATTCTCTCCTATATTTCCCGAGGGATGCGCGCCTATAGGATTGAAGTAACGCAGGATCACCATGTTCCACTCGGGATCGGCCTTCTGCATATCCACAAGTATCTGCTCCAGCATCCACTTCGTCCAGCCATAAGGATTGGTGCAGGTTCCTTTCGGACAGTCCTCGGTTATAGGCACCGTCTCCGGATCACCGTAAACCGTAGCCGATGAAGAGAAAACAAAATTCTTCGCTCAGTTCTTCCTCATCACATAAAGCAGGGTCAGCGTGCCCGCGATATTATTGTGATAATACTCCCAAGGCTTCTCAACCGATTCTCCCACGGCCTTTAATGACGCGAAGTTAATACACTCCTTTATGTCAGGATTCTCCCTGATTTTGTTCTCGAGATCCTCGCGGCTGTTTATGTCCGCCTCGTAGCACTTCACGCTCTTTCCCGTAAGCTCCTCGACAGCCTTTATCGCTTTCGGCGAGGAATTAGAGAAGTTGTCCATCACGACGACCTCATATCCTCCGTTAAGCAGCTCCACTAGTGTGTGTGTGCCGATGTATCCGGCTCCCCCTGTGACTAAGATTGACATACTATCCCTCCTTTTTAAACTTCAAACATCAGCTCGCCGTAGGTTGGCAGAGGCCACATGGCCTTATCCACGAGCATCTCCAACGCATCCGCAGGAGCACGCAGCCTTGCCATCGCAGGCACTATCACATCCTTGCAGAAAAAAGCCTGGCTCCGTACATCCCTGATCTCCGCTATCTTCTGTATCTGCATACTCAGCTCATCATGGGCTTTTTTCATATTATCTATATGACCCGTAACCTCCATGAGCAGGGCTTTCTCGACAGTGGTATCAATTCCAGCTTCCGCAAGCTCCCTCACCGATCCGGCAAGGCTTCCCGCATATTTCACGCATACCGGTAAGATCTGTTTGGATGCCATGTCTGTCATCGTAGCCGCCTCAACATGGATGCTCTTTGCGTAGGTCTCATAGACCACTTCCTCACGAAGAGTCAGCTCAGATCTCGTAAATATCCCGAACTTCTCAAAAAGAGCCACTGCTTTGTCCGTTGTGAGAGCAGGCGCCGCCTCTATCATCGTAGGGATATTGGGAAGTCCCCTGCGCTCCGCTTCCCTAACCCATGCTTCAGAGTATCCGTCGCCATTGAAGATGATCCTCTGATGCTCGGTAAGATTTTTCTTTATAAGGTCGTGAACTCCCATCGCGAAATCCGGAGCGGCTTCAAGTTCGTTTGCTGCTTCCGAAAAGGCCTCGGCAACGATCGTGTTCAAAACCGTGTTTGCCGAAGCTATACTGTCGGCGCTTCCAACGGATCGGAATTCAAATTTATTACCTGTGAACGCAAAAGGCGAGGTCCTGTTTCTGTCAGTCGCATCCATCTCCACATCCGGAAGGGCGCTCGCTCCCGTACGCAGCATCTCGCTCTGCTTCACGCTCTTTGCTTCTCCCGTCGAGATGAGCTGCTCTACCACATCCTCAAGCTGCTCTCCGAGGAATACTGACATTATCGCAGGCGGCGCCTCATTTGCCCCGAGCCTGTGGTCATTTCCTACATCAGCCGCGGACTGTCGAAGCAGATCAGCGTGGATATCTACTGCTTTTATTATACACGACAGCACAAGCAGGAACTGTATGTTTTCATTCGGAGTATCCCCGGGATCAAGCAGATTCACACCATTATCCGTACTCAGCGACCAGTTGTTGTGCTTGCCCGATCCGTTTACTCCTGCATA
>JAFUWM010000370.1 GCA_017483425.1 Lachnospiraceae bacterium
CTTCATATTATGGAGTATATTATGAGCACTTAGCGGATGTATTTTGTCCGCTTATGTGCGAATTATACCTATACACTTAGCGAGGTATTTACGAGCTTAGTGTATATGGTATAATTAGCTATTATGAGTACCACCGAAAGCATTTATGGAAAATACGGGGATATACTTCCTCAGGTAATGGAATATATTGCCACTCCGATCAAGGGTTTTAACGAGGATGCGATAAAAAGCACCGGACATCCCGTGTATGAGCATCTGATCTACAGGATCAAATCGGACAGCTCCATGCGAGAGAAGTGCATCCGCAAAGGTTTTCCCGAAACCTCCGAATCGGCGCTGAAAAAGATACATGACGCCATAGGCATCCGTATAGTCACAGGCTATGTGGACGACATATATAAGATCATCAGGTATATGAAATCCGTGCCTTCATGCAAGGTTCTGGAGGAAAAAGACTATATCCGGAATTCAAAGCCGAACGGCTACCGGTCGTACCATATGATACTGGAATTCACCGTGCCGTTTGAGGATGTAAAGGGAGATAACCCCGGTCACTACTATGCTGAGATACAGCTTCGCACGATCGCCATGGATTCATGGGCTTCGCTTGAGCATGAGCTTAAATACAAGCAGGAAATAGGAAACGAAAAAATGATAGTAAGCGAGCTGAAGCGTGTCGCGGACGAGCTTGCCTCCTGCGATGTCTCCATGCAGACTATACGCGACCTCATACGGCAGAACTGATGATCACATTCGATTTTTTTAGAGGTATCACATGAAAATATTACTTGCAGAGGATACAGAGGAATTAAACCGGGCAATCACTCAGGTGCTTACTATGCAGGGCTATACGGTGGACACTGTGTATGACGGTCAGGCGGCATCGGAGCATGCACTGTCCGGAAGCTACGACTGCATGATATTCGATATAATGATGCCCGTAAAGGACGGCATAACGGCGCTTAAGGAAATACGGGCAGCAGGCGATGTAACCCCTGTCATACTGCTAACGGCAAAGGCCGAGGTAGACGACAGGGTCGAGGGACTGGACGCGGGAGCGGACGATTACCTGACCAAACCCTTTGCAATGAAAGAGCTGCTCGCGAGAGTTCGCTCACAGGAGCGCCGCGAGGCCTCATACACACCGACCGATCTCACGCTCGGCTCCGTGAAGCTGTCTGTCTCCGAGCAGGAATTATCTGCAAGGAACTCCATACGGCTTTCAAACAAAGAATCAAAGCTGATGGAATACCTGATGCTGAATGTTGATAAAGAACTCGATACCGACACGATCTTTGCCCATGTCTGGCAGAAAGAAGAGGTGGACGGAGAACCGGAGGACGCAGTCTGGATCTACATCTCCTATCTCAGACAAAAGCTCATGAGCATAAACGCCGATATCGGCATAGAGGGAATGAAGGGCGGCGCATTTGTATTAAAGGACTACAGTTCCAATAAAATATAAGGAAGACGGGACTTGCTAAAGAAGCTTCAGTACAGATTCATATCGATAACCACTCTCGCCATCACGATAGTCATGATGGTGCTGCTTCTCGTGCTGAATATCTACAATTACGGCGCCACTTACAGCGAGGCATATCGTATCCTCCGCTTCATAGCAGATAATGAGGGCGAGATAGGCTCCCCCGACGAAGAGGTTGTTTTGGAGCATGTCATAGACGATGAGGACGGCGAAGATGATCAAAAGCTCCCTGATATAAATACATCCATACGAAAGCTTCTTGAAGGAGGCGGCCTTATTGATCTTACCGGTGAGAACTCCTACATGATACGTTACTATTCCGTAACTTTCGATAAAGACAGGAATCCGGTATCCGTAAATTCCAAACACATAGCTTCGATAGACAGGGACCGCGCTATAGAGGAAGCGACCGAGCTTCTCTCCAAAACCATACACCACGGCCATTTCACTGACGGCTCCCACGTTTATACTTTCATAAACAGGCGTACCGATAACAAAGGACGTATCGTTGTCGTCATGGATTCTACACGGGACATAGCAGATGCTACCTCTGTGATCCGTCGGTCTTTCCTGCTGGGTGTTTTCTGTCTCGTCATCTTTGCTGTCATAGTAGTCTTTTTATCCAAAAAGGCTATAGCGCCCGTTATGCGGAACATCGAGAATCAAAAGGCTTTCATCACAAACGCCGGTCACGAATTAAAGACCCCTCTCGCCGTGATAAAGGCTGACACAGAGGTTATCGAGATGACGAACGGTTCAAATGAATGGACAAAAAGCATTAGCAACCAGATCGACCGTCTGACTGTCCTTGTCGGAAACCTTATAACCCTCTCCAAAATGGGAGAGCTTGACAAGGAGGATCTGTCTGACATAGATTTTTCCGAATGTGTGAAGACATCCGTCGATAACTACAAAACCATAATATCAAATCAGGGCAAAACCCTTGAAACTGAGATAACAGACAAGGTAAAGGTAAAGGGAATAAAAGACGGCCTTACCGAGATAGCTAATATTCTGCTTGATAATGCGCAGAAATACTGTGACGATAAGCGGACTATCCGCGTGGAATTAACCCATACCCGCAGTAATTCAGTCGCAAAGCTCGTGGTATCAAACGACTATGCCGAGGGAAAGGACGTGGATTATA
>JAFUWM010000371.1 GCA_017483425.1 Lachnospiraceae bacterium
CCGCAAGCTGCGGGAGCAGACAGATACCTATCATTGAGTCGCCGCATATAAGCACGCTCTCATCCGGCGCTTCATCATTATGATACATGACGCAGAGCTCAGGATTATAGACATTTTTATCCTTAAGCATACGCTGAAACTCCTCATACTGCTCTCCCTGCTCTATTACCTTTGCGTGGGGCGACACTATCTCCCAGTCGGTAAAGCTGTCTTCCGTAAGTCTCTCTCCGGACCATGTTACAGGTCCCATCATATTGGAGAGATCTCCAACATAGGCTTCGGCATCCTTTATGAATCTCACCTCGCATGGCCTGGTATCTATTATATCCCATTTTGAAAGAGAATCTATAAGATCCCTGTATGCCACGTTTCTCCCGTATGTCGTCCAATGCGTATCGGTCTGCAGGTAAACAGGCTCCCCGTCAGGATTATCCTTCGCGGCTATCAGCAGATCCTTGGGCCATGATACATGCACATCCGTATGCTCTGTCATATAATCATACATCGCGTCCCCTATCGTATCTTCGATCACATGGGTGCTGCTTGCTATATATTCAGGATAGACTGAGGGCTTACCCGGACCTATCATAAATACATAATCGATCCCCTGTTCCTTTAATTTTCGTGCGATCTTTTCCTGATCCGAAGCATAATCCGGTATCTTCTCTATGAAATCAGGGGATCTGGACGCTTCCAGAGACAGATTCCCCTCTTCCGCCAGATACAAAAATCCCTCATTTCCTATCTCCACCTTGGAGGTCTTTGACCTGTGCAGTATATTGTAATTAAGTATCCCGCTCAATGTAAGATACGCATCCCTGAGTCCCAGATTGTCCTCAAACCACCCTGTAAGATCCTCTTTGAGTGTCGGCGATATCCCGTCGTTTTCCGTCCAAAGAGACGGGAACACGGCAAGCTTCCTGTTTTCCGCATAGGATTCCCTTCCCGGTTCCCTGTTAAAGAAAACAAGCGATAACGCTATCAATATGAACAGCATGCAGGCTGTTATAAGTCCCGATATGTTCTTTTTCATGTTAAAACTGGAAATAAACAAAGCTCCTGTACGTACTTGTAAATGCGAAAGAAAAAGCTGTTATAAGCATCACTCCGTATACTACCGGTGTGAGTATGCTTATTATCTTCTCTCCTCCCCTTTCTTTTATCTTTTTAACCGCGTAGGGCACAACCGGCATGGAAAAAATAATCCCCATAAGGACAGGCACCGCATCCTGCCTCAGATAAAACGCGGTCTCAGTCTGTGTAAGCGCATTGCCGGAAAGATGCAGCAGGCTAAGTATATAGTCTCCGTACTGCCCCAGACTCTCGCATCTGAATAAAAGCTGTCCGATAAATATCGCAATGATCATATATACATGCGCCCCGATCTTTGAGGGAAGTGACTGCGGCTTTTTTTTAAGGCCGAGTCTTTTGCGCCTTGCTTTTTTCCAGTCAGCGTAAAGCCTTTCACCCGCGATCAGCACGTAATAATAAAGCCCGTAGTATATCGTCTTCATCCCTACGCCGTGCCATGCCCCGACAAAAAGCCATACTCCGAGCGATGCCAGCAGATAGCACCTGATCTGTTTGAATTTCTTTAACTGACAGGCGCGGAATATCGGTATATAGATATAGTTTTTCATCCATATTCCAAGCGTCATATGCCATCTGTTCCAGAAGTCGGTAACGGACTCCGCCGCGTACGGATGATCAAAGTTCTCGGGAAGCCTGAATCCGAAAAGCTTTCCGATCCCGATCGCTATGTCTGTATATCCCATGAAATCAAAGTACAGCTGTATGAGAAACGCGATGAGCCCCAGCCACGCAAGACTCACGCTTCGTTTATCCGCGTCCATTCCAAAGCTTAGGTTTATCGTGCCAAGCAGCGTATCCGCTATAACAAGCTTTTTGAATAATCCCGCTATGATCCGCTTTATCCCGTCAAAAAACTCCTCAGCGTCAAAGGTTCTGTCATACATATCCCCCGCAAAATCCGTATATCTGCTTATAGGTCCCATGGATATCTGAGGAAAAAATGATATGTACAGGGCGACATCCGACAGGCTTTTATTCGCAGGCATCATTTCCCAGTATACATCAAGGCAGTAGGATACAGTTCTGAATGTAAAAAATGACAGTCCCAGCGGAAGACTTACGTTAGACGCGCCATACCTGTACATCAGATACTTATAGTAAAAAAGAATGCCGAAATTATATATGAATGACAATACAAGAACCGCCCGTCTTAGATTAGCGGATCTACTATTTCCTGACAGAAGTATCCCGA
Source organism: Lachnospiraceae bacterium (assembly GCA_017483425.1). Taxonomy (GTDB): domain Bacteria; phylum Bacillota; class Clostridia; order Lachnospirales; family Lachnospiraceae; genus NK4A144. The sequence goes on from JAFUWM010000371.1 coordinate 2,285, forward strand.
AGATATAATTGACGATTATCCCCAGCACGAGGATATACATCCTCCCCGGTTCTCCCGCCGCATAGAATATGAGCGAAGCTGCCAGAAGGAATACATTCCTGCATCTTTTGGGCAGTATATAATAACCCGCGACGCATAACGGGAAAAATACAAATATAAACTCTAACGAGGTAAACGACATATCAAAAACTGCCTTTCAGGGTTAGCCACAATATCAATATCTAACCCCATTAAAGGCAGTTTTGTCAAGGTACACCCTTTTATACTCGCGAACGAAATTAACTGCCGTTTTGAAAACTGTTCCGCGGTATATGCAGTTAAACTAAAATGCTTGCCTTCGGCAACCATTAAGTTTAACTAGTGTACTGACATATTGATAATTGAACTATTCTTCAACCTGTGATATACTGATTATGTCTTGAAAATCTGTATTCTGGAGGTTGAATAATATGGGTCGTCCTAAGAAAAATCCCGTTCAGTTATCTGATGCCAATGTTAAGTATCTTAAAGGTATCA
>JAFUWM010000372.1 GCA_017483425.1 Lachnospiraceae bacterium
CTAAGGGGCGGAAGACTTGCAAAGCTTGAAGCATCCATGGAAGACGAATTAAAGGCTTTGCGTCCTGATGAATCAGTACCGGCGTGGGCGTTCAGATTTTTGCAGAGCGTTCCCGGAGTTACCATGGTTCTCTCGGGAATGTCGGATAAGGCGCAGCTTGAGGCTAACCTTAAGACCTTTGAAGAAGAGAAGCCGCTTAATGACAACGAGATGGATGCGCTTATGAAGATTGTTGACAAGATGCAGGAGAGAAAGTCAATCCCCTGTACCGCATGTCATTACTGCGTCAGCCACTGTCCTCAGGGGCTTGATATACCGAGGCTTATTGAATTATACAACGAGCATCTTTTCACGATGGCAGACGGGGGGATGGCATTTATCGCCCCTATGGCTCTTGCCGCGATACCGGATGACAAGAAGCCTGCAGCCTGTCTTCACTGCCGAAGCTGCGAGAGGGTATGTCCCCAGCAGATAAAAATTTCCGAAGTCATGACTGATTTCGTAGCCAAAATCGGGTAGGATATTGATTACCGATTTCTCGTACAAGAAGTCGTAGGATATTGAAAAGGCGGCTTTAATGATTTAGAGGAGGTTGAAATTGGATACTGAGATATTAAACAAAGACGATACAAGTAACCTTGATCTGCTGGTATTTGAGATCGACGGCAGACAGTTTGGCATAAATGTCGCGAAGGTACAGGAGATAATAAACTATACCTCTCTTACTGAGGTTCCGAGGGCGCATCCGAGTATAGAGGGAATATTCATGCCGAGGGGAGAGATAATCACGGTAATAGACCTGAAGCACGCTCTGCATATAGGAAATTCCGAGCCTAAAGGGAACTTCATACTTACTAATTTTAATTCCTTAAATATGGCTTTTCATGTGGAGGCGATAAACGGGATACACAGCGCTTCGTGGAAAGACATAATGAAGCCCAACGGTGCGACGGGGCCGCTTGAAGAGGGGCTCACCACGGGTATAATCAAACACGATGGGAAGCTTATAATAGTTCTTGATTTTGAAAAGATAGTTTCTGACATAAACCCGGATACCGGACTCAAGGTTCATGACATGGACGAGCTTGGCCACCGGGAGAGGATAGATATACCGATCCTTGTGGTGGAGGATTCCGTGCTGCTGAACAGGCTTATAGTCGAATCGCTCGGGAAAGCCGGCTATACAAATCTGACACACACGGCAGACGGTCAGGAAGCATGGGAGCTGATCACAAAGTGGCGGGATGAAGGGACTCTGGATGACCATGTGCGCTGCGTCATCACCGATATCGAGATGCCCCGCATGGACGGGCATATGCTCACAAAGCTCATTAAGGAGGGAAAGGTCACTAATAAACTCAAGGTTGTTATTTTCTCATCCATGATAAATGATGCTACAAGGAAGAAAGGGGAGCAGCTAGGCGCTGATGTCCAGATGACAAAGCCTGAGATCGGACTGCTTGTCGGAGAGCTTGACAAGCTGCTGGGCGTGGCGCCGCAGGAATGAGTCTATGAAGCATCGGATAAAAAAGAAGATGGTTTACTGGCATATGGACGATGAGGGGATTGAAAAATTCGAACATATGCAGAAAAAACGGGCTGAAAATGACGAGAACCTGAAAACCAGCATGATAAGTCATCTTTCAGCATTGAACGACGGGGTCATAGCGATCTTTATCACGGTCATGATGCTGGAGATCCCGTATCCTACAACAAAGGATCAATACAGCACTTTCATTTGGTCAATAATTACTTTTTTAGTCAGCTTTTTTATAATAGCTGATTTCTGGTATGACAATAAAAGGATATTTGAATCAATAAGGGAAGCGGATCATCTTGTGATCGTCGCTGATTTTATCTTTCTCGCTTCCCTTGCCTTAATCCCTGCCACTACCAAATGGATAATGCATCAGGCTGACCGGTATGCGGCTGTAAATTTCGGAATAGTGTATTTCTTAACGCTTCTGTTTCAGGAGCTTTTGTATTATGCGGCGCTGAGAAAACGCTTCCATAATCATTTCAAGCTGTTTTTTATAATCCTCATAAGCCACGTGGGTTTCCTGCTCGTGGTCAATGCCCTGCTCATGGTAGTGGCGTATTTTTATCCGAGGTGGGCGACGGTTCTCTATATGGTACTCCCGGTCATAAGCTTTTTCCGTCCGGAAAAGAAAGAGGAAGTTTAGTTAGTATAATTGTCAAAATATCCCTGAACCAGAACGACCGGCGTACCCTTGTCTCCGGAACCTGAGGTAAGGTCGCAGAGCGAGCCGATAAGGTCGGTCAGCTGGCGGGGAGTCGTGCCTTCGCTTGCCATTTTGCCTACAAGATCCGCATCCTTTGCCTTGATGTTCTCGGATATGGCTTTTTTCAGCTCTTCACCGGAAAGATCGGCAAAATCATTGTCAGCAAGATATTTAAGCTTTAATTCGTTCGGAGTACCGATAAGGCCGTCGGTAAAAGCCGGTGATACAACGGGATCGGCAAGCTCCCATATCTTTCCCTGCGGATCCTTAAATGCGCCGTCACCATATACCATGACCTCCACATGCTTGCCTGTCTTATCAAGGATCATCTGCTGTATCTTTAACACGAGATCCTTGCAGTCACGGGGAAAGAGCTTTACCTGCTCCTCAGTAGCTTTGTTTGATCCCAAAAGACCGTATTTTTCGTTGCATCCGCTTCCGTCTACGGGAGCGTTCATTATTTCATCAAGACCGAATACCTTGTCCGCTCCTCCGGCAAGCAGTATCCTTTTGGTTCTTGCTCTTGTATGTATATCGCAGTTTATGATGTTCTTTGTATATTCCAGTATAGCTTTTGGCTGGTTTGCAAATACTATCTCCACATCACAGCCGGCATCCTTTATCAGATCACCGTAATAGGAAACATAATCAACGCCCGTGAATTCGTGCTTGTTCTCTCCGAAAAGCTCACGGTATTTTTCAAGTGACAGCACATCACTGTAAGGATTTATGCCTGCTTCATCAATTTTATCAAGGCTTACGAGGCAGTTTCCGACTTCATCCGAAGGATAGGAGAGCATAAGGATGATCTTGTCACAGCCCTTTGCGATACCTTTAAGGCAGATGGCGAATCTGTTTCTTGAAAGTATCGGAAAAATGACCCCTACAGTCCCGCCGCCGAATTTGTTTCTGACATCCTTTGCTATATCATCTATCGTACAGTAATTGCCCTGCGATCTGGCTACTATCGACTCTGTGATTGAAATGACATCCCTGTCTCTAAGTGAAAAGCCCTCGGATTCTGCGGCTTCAAGGACGGAATCTGTTACTATTGATGCGAGGTCATCCCCCTGACGGATTATAGGACATCTGATACCCCTTGAAACTGTACCGACTCTGCGTTCTGACATAATACATACCCCTCCTGAAAAAAATTGCGGTCATAAATACCGTCTTAAACAAACGACAATATTATATTTTATTTTAGCCTCACGGTCAAAAACAATTCTTGACAAAACAGTTAGTGAATGCTAACATACAAACGGATTAGAGGAAACTAACCACAAAATCGCGATCAGATATTTAGGAGGTAGCATGATGCCATTAGCAATGCTTGGTACAGGAGAAAGGGCCGTAGTCCGAAGGATAGGCGGGAACCCGGAAACAAGGAATCATCTGGCGGATCTTGGGTTCGTATCTGATACAAAATTATCGGTAGTCCAGTCTCAGGACGGAAATATGATAGTAAACCTTAAGGATTCCAGGTTAGCTTTAACTAAGGAAATGGCTTCCAGGATCATGGTGGATGCGGAGTAAGAGGGTTTATTCATATATAAAATTGGTATTTATAATTGAGGAGGAAAACAGATAATGAAAACATTGCGTGACGTTCCGGTCGGCGGGACGGTGAAGGTAAAGAAGCTTCACGGTGAGGGGCCGGTAAAGCGCCGTATCATGGATATGGGGATCACCAAGGGAGTTGAGATCTTTGTGAGGAAGGTCGCGCCGCTCGGGGATCCGATGGAGCTGAATATCCGTAATTATGAGCTTTCCGTACGCAAGGCGGATGCGGAAATGATCGAAGTAGAATAAGCAGGGAGGATTTAGATATGGCTATCAAAATTGCATTGGCAGGAAATCCCAACAGCGGCAAGACCACACTTTTCAATGCGCTGACGGGAGCTAACCAGTATGTTGGAAACTGGCCGGGAGTAACGGTTGAAAAAAAGGAAGGTAAGCTGAAAAGCGACCATGAAGTAATAATACAGGATCTTCCGGGAATTTATTCACTTTCTCCTTATACATTGGAGGAAGTCGTATCAAGAAACTATCTTATAGACGAGAAGCCTGACGCGATACTCGATATCGTTGACGGTACAAATATCGAAAGAAATCTTTATCTTACAACCCAGCTGACAGAATTAGGAATACCTGTAGTAGTTGCCGTAAACATGATGGATCTCGTAAAGAAGAACGGTGACCGTATAGACACGGCTAAGCTTGCGGATAAGCTTGGCTGCGATATCGTTGAGATCTCCGCGATGAAAGGAGAGGGGATCGAGGAGGCGGCAAATAAAGCCGTAGCGGTTGCAAGAGCAAATAAAGTAACCGCACAGCAGAAAGCATTCGTGCCTGAGGTCGAGGATGTGCTTTCAAAGATTGAGGAAGAGCTCAAAGGAAAGGTAGAGGACGGACTGCTCAGGTGGTATGCGATAAAGGTATTCGAGCGTGACGAGAAGGTTGTCGAAAAGCTCGCGCTGGGATCCAAGGCTTCGAGCATAGAAAAGATCATAGAGGACTGCGAGAAGTCAATGGATGACGACTCTGAGAGCATAATCACTAATGAGAGGTACAACTATATCGCAGCAGTGATCGAGGGTTCCGTACAGAAAGGCAAGGAAAAAGGAGAGCTTACCACATCTGACAAGATCGACAGGATAGTGACTAACCGTATTCTTGGACTTCCTATATTCGTGGTCGTGATGTTCTTTATCTACGCCATAGCAATGGGCGGATGGAGCGTTTCTATCGGAACCGCCGCAACGGATTTCACAAATGACGTGATCTTTGGCGAGTGGGTTCCCGGATTATTTGATACCATACTTTCAGGACTTGGTGTTGCGGAGGGCAGCTGGCTCTACGGACTCATTCAGGACGGAATAGTGGCGGGAGTCGGAGCCGTGATCGGTTTCGTTCCGCAGATGCTGGTACTGTTCCTGCTGCTTTCGATCCTTGAGGATATCGGCTATATGGCGCGCGTAGCGTTCGTTATGGACAGGATCTTCAGACAGTTCGGACTTTCGGGCAAATCATTTATACCTTGTCTCGTGGCTACCGGCTGCGGCGTTCCCGGAGTCATGGCATCGCGTACCATAGAGAATGACCGTGATCGTAAGCTAACCGTTATGACCACGACTTTCATGCCCTGCGGAGCAAAGCTTCCCATAATAGGACTTATTGCGGGAGCTATATTCGGCGGGTCACCGTGGGTTGCGGCTTCTGCGTATTTCATAGGTATTGGTTCTATCATCCTGTCAGGCATCATCTTAAAGAAATTTAAGCAGTTTGCCGGAGAGCCGGCTCCTTTCGTAATGGAGCTTCCGGCATATCATATACCCAATGTGGGTGGTGTTCTCAGGGCAACATGGGAGCGCGGCTGGTCATTTATCAAGAGGGCTGGCTCCGTTATAGTGGTATCATCCATCATAATCTGGTTCCTGTCGGCGTTTGGATCCGTAAACGGCAGATTCGGAATGGTAGACAATCTGTTTGAGGATGAGAGTGTTATAACAGACGAATACACCGCACAGCTTGCTGACAGGATGAATATACCCGAAGAGGATGTGGCGCCGATGGACGCTTCACTCCTTGCAGGTGTAGGCAACGGACTTTCATTTATATTCAGGCCTTTAGGCTTCGGAAGTTGGAAGCCTACAGTTGCGACCATCACCGGACTTGTAGCTAAAGAAGAGGTCGTAGGTACTTTCGGAGTACTGTATAACTATGATGAAGATGCCGCAGGCGAAGAGCTCGGAGATGAAGGCGAAGGAATATGGGATCGTGTAGCTGCCGACTATACTCCTATGGCGGCTATGGCGTTCATGATATTCAACCTGCTCTGCGCACCGTGCTTTGCAGCTATCGGCGCGATAAAGCGTGAAATGAACAACGCTAAGTGGACATGGGCTGCTATAGGTTATATGACATTATGGGCTTATGTACTGGCTTTCATATGCTATAATGTGATCGGGCTTTTTGTCGGAGAGGTAGCGTTCGGTATAGGATCCGTGATAGGCATAGCGCTTGTAGCGGTTATAATCTATCTGCTGTTCCGCAAGGGCTATGAGCCGGATGAGAGCGTTAAATCACTTACGAGTGTAGAAGCTTCGGTTTAATTCTTTATGCCTGCTGTTTTGGGTAATATCATAGTAATAGCCGCGCTGATAGTACTTGTCGTCTTTTGCATCAGACAGATAATCGGCGATATAAAGGGCGGAAGCTGTACGGGCTGCAGCGGCGGCTGCGCCTCGTGCGGCAGATCCTGCTCATCACGCACGGCAGACAGTAATATATCCGCCTCGAAAGCGGCGGATATATTAGATAAGATCGAGAAACCAAGATCCGCTTCAGATATAAGAAAACAGAGACATGGTTAAAACTACATTAAAAATAGACGGTATGATGTGCTCGATGTGCGAGGCGCATATAAATGAAGCCATAAGAAAGGCCGTTACCGTCAAAAAAGTAAAATCTTCACATAAAAAGGGCGAATCGGTGATAATATCTGACGAAGCCTTGGATGAGCAGAGTATCCGGAAAGCCATAGGGGATACCGGCTATGAGCTCACCGGTTTTTCAGCGGAGCCGTATGTAAAGAAAGGATTATTTCATATCTGAAATTTGACACCTCTTGAATGGATGGTTATAGTATGATACCGGAATTGTAATCATTCAGGAAGGTGTATCAATAATAATGAATCTATTAAAGAAGGTCTACTGCAGGACATTTCAATTTGCCTTTAAGATGGCTATTCCCGTACTTCCGTACAGAGATCCCAAAGAGATGGCGAGCGTGGATGAGGTTCCGGTTTTATTAAGAAAACTCGGAAGAGGATCGGTGCTTTTAGTCACGGACAAGCCATTAAGGGAAGCGGGAGTCACGGCAAGGCTTGAGAAGGTGCTTGATGAGGCAGGGATCAAATGTGCCGTGTTTGACGGGACAGAGCAAAACCCCACAATAAAAAATGTCGAGGCCGCAAGAAAGGTCTATATCAGGAATAACTGCAAAGCGCTCATAGGCTTTGGCGGAGGATCCTCAATAGACTGCGCGAAGGCTGTCGGGGCGAGGCTTGCCTATCCTAAACGCAGCATAGACCAGATGAAAGGCATACTTAAGATATGGCGCAGGATACCGCCTCTTATCGCGATCCCTACCACCGCAGGTACCGGAAGCGAGGTAACAGTCGCGTCCATAATAACGGACAGCGACAAAAAGCATAAATATGCGCTCAACAGCTTTCCCCTTATACCGCACTATAATGTACTTGATCCCAAGGTGACATACACCCTGCCGCCGTCGCTTACTGCGACGACCGGAATGGATGCGCTTACTCATGCAGTTGAAGCCTATATCGGCGGCTCTACAACCGCAAAGACGAGAAAGCTTGCAAAGGAAGCCGTTAAGCTTATATTTGAAAATATTGAGACGGCTTATAAGGACGGGAAAAACTATGAGGCAAGGAATAAAATGCTTCATGCTTCAAACAGGGCGGGACTTGCCTTTTCCATCTCATATGTGGGATATGTGCATGCCGTCGCGCACTCTCTGGGCGGACAATACGGAATCCCGCACGGTCTTGCAAATGCTGTTCTCCTGCCCATAGTTCTTGAGGACTACGGCGAGTGTGTATATAAAAAGCTGTCGGAGCTTGCGTTTGTCGCCGGAATAGGCGAGGAAGGCGAATCTGAGGAGCAGAACGCAAAGCGTTTTATCGCTGCCATACGGAAGAAGAATAAGAGCATGGGAATACCGGAAAAGCTTAAGGGGATCAGAAAGGAAGATATCCCCGTCATGGCAGGTCATGCTGACAGGGAGGGAAATCCGCTGTATCCCGTGCCTAAGCTTATGGACGCGAAGGAGCTTGAAAGATTTTATTATAAGGTTGCGGATTGGGGTGAAGATTAACTATGGGTATAGAAGATACGCTAAAGGCACAGAGAAAATTCTTTAACAGCGGAGCAACGCTTTCTGTAGATTTCAGGATACAGGCGCTTAAAAGGCTGTACCGAAATGTAAAAAAATATGAATCCGAGATCGGGGAAGCTTTAAAAAAGGATCTGGGAAAAAGCAGGCTTGAGGGGTATTTTTGCGAGACCGGGCTTGTGCTCTCGGAGATAAGCTATATGATACGCCATGTGCGGGGCTATGCCAGAGAAAAGACCGTATATTCGCCTATAACCCAGTTTGTATCAAGGAGCTTCATTAAGCCATCGCCCTATGGATGTACGCTTATCATGAGTCCGTGGAATTATCCGCTGCTGCTCACACTTGATCCGCTTGTGGATGCCATAGCTGCGGGAAATACGGCCATAGTTAAGCCGAGCGCTTATTCTCCGGCATCAAGCGATATCATAGCAAAGCTTATAAAGGAGAGCTTCAAGCCGGAGCATGTGGCGGTCGTCACAGGGGGCAGAAAAGAGAATTCGGCTCTTCTGGAGCAGAAATTCGATCTTATATTCTTCACCGGAAGCCAGGCTGTAGGGAAAGAGGTATTAAGGCATGCTGCCGGGAATCTGACGCCAACGGTTCTGGAGCTTGGAGGCAAGAGCCCGTGCATTATAGACAGCAGCGCGAAGATAAAGCTCGCGGCAAGAAGGTTTGTCTTTGCCAAGTTCCTTAACTGCGGACAGACCTGTGTGGCTCCCGACTATGTACTGTGTCATGAAAGCATCAAGGATGAATTCGTAAGGGAGCTTAAGCGCGAGATAAAGAGGCAGTACGGCGCGGAGCCCATAAACAATCCGGATTATGGAAAGATAATAAACACTAAGCATTTTGACAGGCTCAAAGGGCTTATTGATAAGGACAAGGTAGTCTGTGGCGGGGAGCTTGATGAAGAAAGGCTTAAGATAGCGCCGACCGTAATGGATGGTGTCACTTATGATGATGCGGTGATGAAGGAGGAGATATTCGGCCCTCTGGTACCCATACTTACGTTTGAGAGCTATGATGAGATCTACAGGGATCTTGCGGATAAGCCCAAACCCCTTGCGCTTTATATATTTGCCGAGGATAAAAAGAGGATCAGGGAGGTTACGTCAAGAGTATCCTACGGTGGAGGCTGCATAAATGACGCGGTCGTGCATCTTGCGACCAGCGAGATGGGCTTCGGCGGAGTCGGAGAGAGCGGCATGGGAGCATATCACGGCAAAGTTGGATTTGATACTTTCTCTCATAAGAAGAGTATCCTTGATAAAAAGACCTTTATAGACATGCCGATGAGGTATCAGCCATATAAGAGCAGGATATATGAAAAGATATTCCATATAGTGTTAAGATGAGGACAAAAATTAGGATTTTAAGGGGCGGGAGATTTTCCGTCCCTTTTGATTAGTACGGGAAATAGATGTATAATTAAATGTTGTGTGTATTAAGAACTTTTACGGAGGTATGTGTCAATGAAAGACAAGGTTCTTGAATGTTTTAAGGAAAAATTCGGAGATGAGGGGGATATCAGATGCTACTTCGCGCCGGGAAGGGTCAATCTGATCGGCGAGCATACGGATTATAACGGAGGCCATGTCTTCCCGTGCGCGCTCTCAATGGGGAATTACGGGGCTGCCAGGAAGCGTGATGACAGGATACTCAGATGGTTCAATATGACCTGGCCGGATGAGGGCGTGCAGGAGATAAGCATGGACGAGCTTCATCCTAATGACAACGGCCTGTGGTATGACTATCAGCAGGGGGTCATCTGGGCAATGATGAAGGCCGGGATCAATATACCCGGAGGCTATGATATGGTGATGGCGGCGGATCTTCCGGCAGGTTCGGGACTTTCGGCCTCGGCTTCTATCGAGGAGCTCGCAGCGATAATCGTAAAGGATCTCTATGACCTCCCGATAGATATGGTAGACTGCGCAAAGTTCGGACAGGTTTCCGAGAATGACTACAACGGAAGCAATTCAGGCATCATGGATCAGTTCGCGTCAGCGCTCGGAAAAAAGGATCACGCCATCTTTCTCGATACTGCGGATCTCAGCTATGAATACGTGCCGTTAAACCTTAAGAATGAGAAGATCGTTATAACAAATTCAAAGGTGAAGCATAACCTGACGGAGAATTCGTATAACTCCTACAATACGAGACGTAAGGAGAGCGAAGAGGCTCTGGCCGATCTTCAGAAAGTGATCGATATAAACACACTTGGCGAGATTAACGAGGAGGAGTTTTTAAGCCACAGCGAGTATATAAAGAGCGACGTCTGCATGAAGAGGGCAAGGCATGCCGTATATGAGAATCAAAGGACGATAAAGGCGGTTTCGGCTCTGCAGAAGGGTGACC
>JAFUWM010000373.1 GCA_017483425.1 Lachnospiraceae bacterium
AAAACATTGTTCATGGTCCAGTAAAGCACCAGTCCGGAAGGACTGCCATATAGAAGAACCAAAAAGATAAGCGCCAGAATATACGGCTGCAATTTGTCTTTCAGCGGGAATCCTCGGGTGTAGATATAGCTCGCGCAATAATTGATCAACGTCATGAGAACCGGAAGCACATTGATCGTAAATGCTCCGACAGTTAATAATCCATCTGGCTTTCCCAAGTCTCTGATCAGCCAGAAGCTTTTCCCATTCAGGAGCTCCAGATTTGACAGAAAATGATAGGCCGCTATAAAAAAAGGAACCTGAAGCAAAAGAGATATGGAGCTTCTGAGCGAATAAAGCGGGTGATAGTTCTCTTTTCTGTAGTAAGCAGAGAGCATCATAAATCGCTCGTCACCTTTGAAAGTCTTTTTGATGTGCCCGACCCAGTACGACAGCTTCTCCTGTTTTTTCCGTTCCTCATCCTGGATCGCATCAGCCTGGGTATATAAAGGCAGCACAAGGATGCTGACAACAAAGCTTACCCCGAGAATGGCGATCCCGGGATTCCTGCACAAGCCGTTTATTGTGGAAAAAACGACCTCTACAACAAGTTCTATAGGATATACGATAAGATTATATAATACCGTGGCTATGTCCATAGGTACCTCCTTATCTCACCATTATATCCATGCTTCCGCGCAAAACCTTTTCACCCTTATCATTTCTCATTGTAACCTTGAGGACTATCATATTAAATGTGTCATTCTTTTCCGTGACCTCTCCCTCGACCGAGACTACATCTCCGGGAAATACTGGCTTTGCGAATTTGATATGCGTTTCCTTGATGAGAGATTTCTCGCCAGGCATGTACACACCCGCAAGTGTTGACATGAAAGAAGCCGTAAGCATACCGTAAGCTACCCTTCCATCATATCCGCAGGATATCGCATAAGCCTCATCCGTATGCAGGGGATTCACGTCTCCCGTAATGCCCTTAAAAGCGTCAAGCATTTCCCCGGTGATCTCTATATCAAAGCACTCCTTCTGTCCGACAGATATCTCATCATAGGTATATTTATTCATCTTCTGTCACCCTAAAAAGCCCGCACTCGAGCAGCCTGTCCACCAGCGGGATCAGCAGGTCTACCGGCTGTTCTATGATCTCCGATATCCCGATCAGATCATTCCTACCGTCCGCATATGCAATAAGGTCTTTCAGCGCCAGCGTCTCCTGATAGGTCTCCTTGCTGGACATCGTTGGCACCAACCCTCTCTTGCCAAGCTGCGGCTCGCAGAGTGTTGTCGTGCGGTATTTTCTGTTATATTCTATCAGGTTGATGCATTTGACCATGACATCATATGAGCCCTGCAGACCTTCAGGAGAGATGAGGTCAAGGTTGTCCGCGCTCGTGTGATATTCGGGATAGATATGATACTTGCTTCGGCAGAAACAGGCCATGGGAATATCAACTCCCGGAGCCTGATACTGCCTCTCGTCGGAGCCTCTTTTTATATAAGGGTACTCCTCAAACTTCATCCCTGACTGCGAGAGGACATTCGTGAGCACTCTGTCAGCATAAGTATCTCCATATCTGGAATGGATCACGCTGTAAGTGCGGTCATCCCCCACACAGGTCAGATTAAATGCTGCCTTTACATGCTTCTTCATATGTGGTAGATTTCTGTCGATATAGGTGATCGCACCTATCGTCTCGGGCGCAAGGATAAGCCTGTAGGAATAACGGCGCTTCGGCATATCCTTGATATACCTTGCCAGAGCCACGATAAGTGACGGCCCGCTGCACTCATTATTCGCCATCGAGGGATGGCAGGTGTATGAGGAGAAGAATATCTCATCCTCCGTCTCCCCCGGTATAAGTATCTCTCCATATGTCATGGAGCCGGGCTCAAGAGTCGAGCGTATAACCGCATGGTAATCTCCGGACTTCAGCGACTTGTACTGCTCATAAGTCATCGAAAAACCCCATCTCGGAGAATAATAGCTTGTCACATATGGAAAGACTTTCGGCTGATCTTCAAGATAATAAATATGTCCGCTCATTTCCTCCAGAGGGAGTGTGGTATCCGTGGGAAGCGAATAGCCCATTACATGAAGATTGGAATCCTTCATATCAACTATCTTCTCACCGTCAGGACCTTCGAGATAGGCCTCGTCACAGTTCCATTCGTCCGGCACGGTCCAGTCGCATACCCTGGTACCGCTTGGTACCTCCTGCATTTCAAATTTTATATCCGGGATATGACTCTGCAGGATTCGAAAGGTCTCACGTACCGCATTCCCGGTGATACTGCGGTTTAGAGGAAATATCTCCCTGCATATGTCATACATCTTTTGTCCTTCGGTCATTATATCGCTCCTGCTTAAATATGATGCTTATGCGCTGCCGCGCTTCTCTTATTATACCCAAAACCTTTTCTTTATCCAACCTTGACAGCGTCCCGGTTTATGGATAGAGTATACGCGGGTAGAGACTTACGTTTTTTGAGGTTAAGGATTATGTCGAGAGATGAGGTTTTTGAGGAAGTAAGGAAAATATTCAGGGATAACTTTGATGACGAAGAGCTCATCGTCGTGGATGAGACCAATTCGTCAGATATAGAAGACTGGGATTCCATAGAACACATCAACCTCGTGATCGCCATGGAGAAGAAATTCGGACTTAAATTCAATATCAAGGAAGTCGGCAAGCTCGCAAATGTCGGCGAAATGGTAGATCTTATCGTAAAAATGCTTTCCTGATGATCCTGTTTATCCTAGTGTATGCGAAATTCTCTGCCGGAAACCGGCAGAGAATACCTATGTAAAGCCTCTATATACTTGCTGCCGTATTCTGTTCGACAATTATATCCGGTTTCACGGATGTAATGATCGAGACCATCTTCTCCACGTTTTTCTCTTTTTCCAGCATAAGAACGAGAGGTTTTTCGTCACCATAATCAACCCTTATCTTAAATACCGGGATTCCCTTTCCGCAGCAGCAGTTAGGGGAATAGGTTGAAGACTGAACCCGCAGGCTCTCAATCTCCGATATCGGAAGATATTCACCCTTAAAATAAACAGCCTGCCCGGAGACCTTATACTGCTCTACGGACGTGGATGCCCTGCGATCCTGTTTTACATCTTCGATCTCCCTGTCTGCAATGATGGATTTCCATGACATACTTTCTACCTCCTCTATCTCAGAATCATTGTAACGCCAGTATATATGCCTGACCCACGGCTATACCCTGATCATTCCCGGGTATCCGCTCGTTCATATATACGTGAAACCCTCTGGTCGTCAATCCTATACGGCACATCTCGGAGAGCACACGGTTTGCGAAGCAGCCACCAGACAGGCAGACGTTATTATCCGCCTTGTCATTCCTTACATACTCGCACTCCTTTATTATCCAGGAAGCAATCGACCTGTGGAATCCAAGCGCCAGCTCCCTCACATCCATACCTTTCTGTTTCGCCTTTATGATATAGTACAACAGCTCATGCGGATCCGGTGTCGCGGGAAGCGCATATGTTGTAAGTCCGTGCTTTAAGGCTGATCTTGCGGCATTTTCAAGCGCGACCGCGCATTCACCTTCATACGTATTATAGCTTCTAAGTCCCAAGGCCGCGGCAGTTATATCAAAAAGCCTTCCGGCAGAGGATGTCTCAAATGTATTGATCTTTTCATCTATTGCTGCCTCAACCAGCATATCATCTATCTCAAACCCCGAGGCATGCATCAGGCATTTCAGATCTTTTTCCGCATCTTTGGCCGCTTCATCTCCTCCTATAAGCCTGAAATAATCAATATGCGCACGCCTGTCGGCATTCGATCCCGAAACATAAAAAATCTCTCCGCCCCATATCTTATCATCCTTTCCATAGCCGGTTCCGTCCAAAGCAACGCCTATTGTATGAGTAAGTCCATGCTCCGCCATTACGGATGCTATATGAGCATGATGGTGATATATGCCTATGACGGGAATGTGGTTATTATTGGCATATTCTTTTGCAAGCCTTGATGAGATGTAGCCCGGATGCTTATCGCACGCAACGGCCTCCGGTCTGAACGACAAAAGCTCAAGCTCCCGTTTCATCGCAGCCTTATATATCTCCTGACAGGCATAGCCTGCAAGGTCTCCCATGTACTGAGATAATATTATACCCTCTCCCCTTGCTACCGCAAACGCTGCTTTAAGATCTCCTCCGAATGCGACAAGCGGTTTCTTAAATCTCTGGTCAAGATATAGCTTTTCCGGCACATAACCTCGCGCGTACCTCAGTATCTGGGGCTTTCCACCGAGCACTCTCGTTACCGAATCATCCAGCGGAGTCAGTATGTCCCTTTTGTAATAAAGCACCCCTTCTATTCCGTCAAATTCATGCCTGAAATAATCCTCATCTCTGTATGAAAGCGGTTCTCCGCTTATATTCCCCGAGGTAAGTACCAGCGGACCCAATATCGAGGACAGCATTTCATGTATGCCCGACTGCGGCAGCATCGCTCCTATGCTCCTGCTGTCACCGCAGACAAATTTCAGCGCCTTATCCTTCATAAGCGCGTCCAGTAATACTATAGGTCTCGCCTCTGACCGCAGAAGAATCTCTTCTTCCCTGGAAACCGCGGCCACCTCCCTTACGGACGCCACATCAGGGAATAAGAGCGCAAAAGGCTTCTTTTCCCTGCCTTTGATCTCCCTGAGCTTAAGCACCGCATAGGTATCCTCCGGCAGACAGGCAAACTGGTATCCTCCGATGCCCTTGACCGCAAGTATCCCTCCGTACCGGAGTATCTCGCATGCTTTGCTTACCGCCCGGGACCCCGAGAGCTCTTCGTCACCTGTACGCAGCACAGGCTGGGGACCACAGTTGCTGCAGCTTATAGTCTGGGCGAAGTGCCGGCGCGCAAACGGATTCTTTTCATCCCCGTAATCCGATGCACAGTCATCGCACATTTCGTATTCGGACATAGTAGTAGCAGCCCTGTCATAGGGGAGTCTTTTTATGATGGAATATCTGGGACCGCAGCTCACGCATGAAATATAGGGATATGAATACCGCCTGTTTGACAGATCTCTCATTTCCGATATGCACTTGATGCAGACTCCGATATCGGGCGGTATATCCGGCAGTTCATCCTGCCTTATATCATCGGAGGATATGATGAAAAAACCGGTAGAAGTATGTATCTGCTCCACCGGTTTTATCTCCACGGAATTAATGACTGCCTCTTTGGGTTTTTTTGCCTTAAGCTCGGATACGAAATGTCTTACCTGATCTTCATCCGTATTGAAAAGCCTTATCCTTACGATTCCTCCGGAATTTCTGACATCACCGTTAAGACCTTCCGCCCTTGCCAGTCTGTATACATATGGTCTGAAGCCTACGCCCTGTACCATGCCCTTTATGAACAATTCATAGTTCATTCTCTGTTCTCTGACTTATTCCCTCTTTTATTGTGTCTTATTATCTTCGGACTTTTTTGCTTCCCCGTCCTTTGTCTGCTTCGCTGACGCCGCTGCTTTCTTTCTCTCTTCCATCGCGGCAGCAACACGCTCCGCAGCCTGTCTTGCCTGCTCTGCGAGTACCGCTTTCTGCCTGTCCGAAAGCTCGAAGTCCATCTGGCTCTTTACCACATCCGGCTTTGTATATTCCTTTGCCATCGAGAGCGATTTCTTGGGACAGTTATCCACGCATCTCCGGCACTGTATGCAGGAAAACGGCCTTATAGACCAGGTCTGGGCTTTCCTGTCGACAGTTATGGCTCCTGTGGGACATCTCATCTGACACACGCTGCAAAGGACGCAGGTATCCATATTGTTTTCAATATGGCCCCTCGTGGTGTCCTTATACGTAGCGGGACCGTCGGGATACTTCTCCGTTGCCGGCTTCCTGAAGAGATTCTTAAATTCGGTCTTTGTAAAGTTAGCAAGTGACATCTGTCTTTTATGCTCCCTGTGAATTTATCGTTCAGTACATGAAATGCAAGGATCTATTGTAACTACAAGGATCGGAACATCGGCCACGTCACAGCCCTGCAGCGTCTTTGCAAGCGCCGGGATATTGGCAAAGGTTGGTGTCCTGACCCTCATCCTTTCTATAAACTTCTTGCCCGAGGCATGTACATAATAGCAGGCTCCGCCTCTGGGCTGTTCTATTATTGTCATGTATTCGCCGTTAGGGAAGCCCTTGATCGGAACATATATACCCTCCTTCGGCATTTTTTCTATACATTGTCTTATTATATTCGCAGACTGATAAATCTCCTGTATCCTGACATAGCACCTTCCGTATGAATCTCCGTCATCCGAGGTGATTATATCGAAATCCATATCACTGTATGCCGCATAGCCCTTCATACGGTTATCACGGGCTACTCCGGAGGCTCGCAAAAAAGGACCCTCACAGCCGAGCTTCACAGCATCCTCCTTAGAGAGATATCCGACTCCTTTAAGTCTGCCAAGAACCGCAGGATCGGACAGAAAAGCTTTCTCACATGCCCTGATACCCTCCTCTATCTTGTCAAGCTCCGGCAGGAAGCCCGACAATATATCATCCGGCACGTCTTTCCTCAGACCGCCTATCCTCATTATAGAAAAGATGACCCTGCCGCCGGTTGCCGCCTCAAGCATATCGAGTACTTTCTCCCTGTATTTCCATGTCTCCATGAAGAGGCTCTCAAAGCCAAAGGCGTCAGCCATTAATCCAAGCCAGAGAATATGAGAATGCATGCGCGACAGTTCAAAAAGCAGCGTGCGGATATACTTCGCCCTGCCTGTCGGCTCTATGTTCATGATATGCTCTATCGCGTCCACATAGCCATATCCGTGTCCGAAAGAGCATATACCGCATATCCTCTCAGCCACATACACCATCTCGCCGAAATCCTTCTTGGTCACGAGATTCTCCAGCCCTCTGTGAACAAAACCTATGGACGGTATGGCTTCCACAACCTTTTCATCCTCTGTCACGAGATCAATATGTATCGGCTCCGGCAATACCGGATGCTGCGGTCCGAAAGGGATCACACTTCTCTTTGCTGCCAACTATGCCACCTCACTTAAATGGTGCCTCTACCGGTGTACGGTAAAGTCCGCCTTTATAATCATGGTTTATCCCGTCTATCGCTATACCGAAGAGATCATGTATCTCGTTCTCATAGAGATAAGCCGCGGGAAACATATCCGTAATGCTCGGAACATGAGCCCCCGGCTCTATCGTGACCTTGATATGCCTTATATCGTAGTCCCTGCCGAAAGTATATAAAAGCTCATAATTTCCGCCTATTTTTGTCGCGCAGATCTGGACTAAGCGGTCTCCGGCAGTCTGTATTTCCTTTATTTTATTAAGGAGACCGATGAGCGGGGTCTCTTCCGTATTTTCAAGCATCCTTCTCCTCCATACCAGCTGCTTCGGCTTTATTATCCGTTTTCTTCAAGGACTCTGCATACTCTGCCGATGTGAGGCTCCTGTATTCTCCACGTTTCATCTTTTCAGACTTCTCGTCAAGTATCTTAAGAGCCTTTACCACCCCGTCTATAAGCGCCTCCGGTCTCACGGCGCAGCCTGGCACATATACATCTACCGGTATGACCGTATCCGTTCCTCCGAGTATGTTATAGCAGTCCTTAAATATCCCCCCGTCGCATGCGCATATCCCGCAGGCAAGCACTACCTTGGGATCGGGCATCTGGTCATATATCTGGCGGACCACATCCTGATTCTGTGAATTGACCCCGCCCGTGCAGAGAAAAATATCCGCGTGTCTCGGGTTTCCGGTATTTATTATACCGAACCTTTCTACATCGAACCTCGGCGTAGTCGCTGCCAGTACCTCTATATCGCAGCCGTTGCAGCTGCTGCCGTCATAATGCAAAAGCCATGGACTTTTTGAAATCCTCATCCTGATTTCCCTCTTTCTTTCACTTACCTATGTAAGACAATATGACAAGATTCATGCCGCCCGCAAATAAGGTCACAAGCCAGGCCGTCTTCAGGAGCACTTCCCACTTGACCCTCGGGAAAATATTATCTATAAGCGACATGCAAAACATTATCAACACTATGGCAATAAAGGCCCACAGAAAGCTTATCGGATCCGACGTGATAAAAAAGAGTCCCGCTATACCCAGCATAAGTATCTCCTCATAAAGCTCCGCCAGTTCGGAGAAGCCATATCCCGGTCCCGAAAGATCTCCGGTAAGACCCTTTATAAGCTCCTGATGCGCATGATGCGAAGTCGAAAGATCAAACGGTGATTTTCTGAATTTGACTATGAGAATGAAGCAAAAGCCGATAAAAAACCCCGGCATTTTTATAACAAGGGGAAGCTCTGTGTTGATGATCTCATCTACCCTGAACGATCCGGTCGAAAGGTAAAATCCGACCGCGGTAAGAAGCGTCATAGGTTCATAAGCCATCATCTGGAGCAGCTCTCTCTGCGCGCCTATCTCAGAATACGCCGCATTCACACTGTATGCCGCAAGAATCAGAAAAACCTCCGCCATTGTGAGAGCAAACAGCACAAGGAGCACATCCCCTCCGGCAAAAAAGATAGCCCCGCTGAATATGGCAAAGAAACAATGCGCCATTACTAGTATTTTTTGTATATCATTTACAGACGTGCTTTCCTTGGAAAAAAGCTTGACTATATCATACCATGGCTGCATCAGCTTCGGTCCTCGCCGCCCCTGCATCCTCGCCGTTACGATCCTGTCTACACCGGAAAAAAGGCAGGCAATGAACGGAGAGAATACCAGATATATGATAACTGCCGCCGTACTGTAAACCGTCATATGAACAGCCCTCCTACCGTACATACCGTGAGCATGACCAAAAGGAACACTGTCGTAAGCATGAGGCTCGGCATTAATAATTTTTTCTCCCCAAAGAAGTCCCGCATATACCAGTTTGCGAGATACTGTCCCTTGGCCTCGCCGAAGCTGTCATAGAAGCTCCTGTCGTCACCTGTATTGAAACCTGACATATATGCCAGTACCCGCCTCTCCTGCACGCTGTTAACGTACTTCATCATAAGCGGCAGTACACACATGCATATGAGCATCACTCCCATTATTATAAAGTCCTCCGTACTTATTGCCGCCACGTTATCGGTTCCCGATGCCAGACTGAAGACTCCCTCGGATGACTCGGAGGTAACAAATCGGTTTACAGATCCGCTGAAAGCGTTCTGTGTATAAGGAATAACAACCAAAGAGCTGATCAGCGGGTAAACCAGACAGAGGATTATCGCTATGCAGGCCAACGGACAGATCGCCGTCCACTCACTTCCGTGGACTGTATCTTCATGCTTATCCGATCCCTTTGATACACTGAAAATCTTCCCGAGCCACTTGATCCAGTAAAACAGGGTCGATGCCGAACCAAAACATAGAAAAAGCGTCAAATACACATATCCGGAATCAATAAAGGCTTTGAGCGCCGCCCATTTCGCGACACACATGCCCATAGGAACGACGGACATCCCGAATATCCCTATCGTCATAACAAACGCAAGTCTGGGATATCTCACTATCATGCCGTGCATATCCTCAACATCCCTGCTTCCCGTGGAATTCTCATATGCGCCTACAGACATGAACATCATTGATTTCGTTACCGCATGGAAGATCAGGAGCATTATGCCGGCCCACACAGCCTGCGGCATGCCGCAGCCCGCAGCAGCGGTTATAAGCCCGAGATTGGATATGGTGGAATATGCCAGCACCTTTTTGCCGTCAGAAACAGTGATGGCAAGAAGAGATGCCGCAAAGAACGTGAACCCGCCTATAACGGATACCATGATACCCGCGTGAGTCCCATACATAAGAGGAGACAGCCTCAGCAGAAGATATACGCCTGCCTTTACCATAGTCGCCGAATGAAGAAGCGCCGATGTAGGTGTGGGCGCAACCATCGCCCCGAGCAGCCAGCCTGAAAACGGCAGCTGCGCTGACTTTGTCAATGCCGCAAAGGACAGCATGACCACGGGAAATATCGCCATAGACGGAAGCGCCGCAAAAAGCAAAAGCTGCGAAATATTGGTTATCTCCATAACCCCGACGCAGAATACTATCGCCGCCATGAAACCGCAGCCGCCAAGCAGATTCATCCAAAGCGCTCTGAAAGAATTTGTTACAGCCTCCCGTGTCTGTGAATACCCTATCAAAAGGAAGGAGCAGACCGAAGTTATCTCCCAGAAAAAATACATCCATGAAAGATTATCTGAACTAATAAGCCCCATCATTGCTCCGAGAAATACAAAAAGCAGTGCCAGAAAGTACCCCGATCTGTCTTTGAATTCCGTGTGATGGTGATGATAGTCCCTGATGTAACCAACCGCATACATACATATGAGCGAGCCTACTATACCCACTACAAGCACCATGATCACGGTCAGATGATCGACCTTGATATGCGACGCAGTCGTCTCGCTGATCCCCGTAAAGTCCAGATACAGCGCCGGCAATGTGCCGAGCGCTGATAGTATCATCACGTAAAACTTCCTGAATCTTATCGCCTGTGAAAAGACAAGCAGCATCAGACAGAATTCTACTGAAGCCATGACCTCATCCGCTATATGGGTTTTTGACAGATAAAAGGTTCCCATGGTCATGTCGTGATTCATAAAATTATCGACAGCAAAAAAGATTGAAGCAGCAAGCTCAGCCAGAGCACTGAGGATCACAGCAAATGTACGGATCTTTGAATCCTTTTTCATGAAAAATATTATAAAAGCCGCAGCAAACGGAAATAAAATAAGAAAAGCCAAAACCGGCAAATCTGTCCCTCCTCTATATTAATAAATCCCATAATCCGTAATATCATAACACTAAAGCAGCCATACTTCAAACTGTTCCGGTTGCTTCAAGAGGCACTTCTCCGCTTTTAGCCAGAACCCAGAATTCAACGTCATAATCAACCCATCCCATCTCAAGGCCAAGAGTGTCCAGCTTTACATACCCGGCTCCCTCCAGGGCTTCCGCGCTGACAAATTCCTCCGCATCTTCGTCTGTCGCCGTTTTCATCACGAGACTGTACTTTCGTTCCGTGACCTTCTTCCTCATCTCTTCCCTGTACCGGATATGCTGCTCCATAAGCCTGCCCGCATAAGGAAAAATCCTCTGATAAAATTCCGTAGCGTTATATTCATCCAGGAATTTCTGATGTATCGCCATTTCGTGCCCGTTGTCATAGAGATATCTCCCCGATGCCAGTGCGTTTATTCCTAAAGGCGCCCTGTACAGGAGCTCTCCGGATTCAGCGTAAGCATCGCAGTAGTTATAAGCCTTTTCCCATACGGCCATAGCCTCATCGCTTTTTTCATAATACGGAAGCCTTGAGTCCACCCTGTATGTCGTATACATCACCATGAACATCAGAAGCGCAAAATAAGCCCATCTGAAATACCTGTGGATTTCATCATCAAGAGCATCCCTTTCAGCAGAGATAAAAGAGTAGATAACTACAGAGGGCATAAGGAGCTCAAGATAGTATGAAAGCCACGCTCCGTCATTCTGTCCCAGAAAGAGCAGAGCCATAAATGCGACACCTGAATGGATCACAAAAAGTCTGCTGCAGTTAAACCTGGGGGTCTTAGTGGCAAACGCTCTTACAACTCCCGCTATCATCCCGGCAAAAACAAAAAGGAAGATGCTTATAAGGCTTCTCAGCTGGAGCAGCTCAAATGCCCAGCCGGTCGGCGGCAGCTGCACTGCCTGCTCCTCCGGAGAAACCAGTGCTTCCCCTATAAGCCCGATACTTGAAAACAACGGACGCGATACCGCGACAGACTGTCCCGATACCCCGTGTACGATCAGAAGCGTATATGTAAAATACAGAGGACATGTGTAATTTACCACCGCGACTGATCCCACAAGCAGCAGTATGCCGGAAATCGAAAGCCTTACACATGCTCTTATATCAGTTATCAGCTTATAGAAAAAGAGACTTGCCGCTATGATCACAAAATACTG
The DNA here is from genome assembly GCA_017483425.1 of Lachnospiraceae bacterium. Lineage (GTDB taxonomy): Bacteria > Bacillota > Clostridia > Lachnospirales > Lachnospiraceae > NK4A144. The sequence continues at coordinate 11,959 of JAFUWM010000373.1, forward strand.
CTTGGTATATAAAAGAGCCACTGCAAGCGCAGCCTCTATGTATTCCTTTCCATGTATCCTTTTTCTCGTCTCGATAAAGAAGATCAGAACAAGGATCGTTACCCCCAGAGTATCCGGTACAGCATTCACATACCCATATCTCCAGGTACAGACTATGGTTAATAAAAAAACACAGACAGACGGCAGTAATGTCTCCGTGTTTTCATGAGTGATGACGGCAGCCATAAGCGCGGCTGCCAGCACGCATATCAGCGCAACAATATAGTGCAGCACAAATATGTCCATAAAAGACAGGATAAAATGTATCCCCGCTACAATGAGCGAGAAAAGAGGTCCATACTGATATACGCATCCCGGCGCATCTTCCTCCAAAACATCAAGAGCATACGGATTTACACCTTTTATAAAAGCCAGTGTCAGATCAAAATTAGCCGGTTCCCTGTATTCATTGGGTATGTGTGTACTTGAAAAAGCGGCTCTGCATATCCCGCTCAAAAAAAAGACAGTATAAAGGATCACTGCAAAAGCCACGATATTAAAAACAAGCCGGCGGCGCATGCCACCGGCTGTATCATAAAATCTGTCTGCTTTGGGATTAAATCTCAAAACGTCCCTCAGTTCCGTCGTTAGTTACAAAGTATACTGCAGACTCTTCGGGCTTGAAATAATAGTCAACCTTCTTTACCTCTGAAGTCTTGCGTCCCAGATCATATGTCCACACATCCTCAAAAATCTTATCAAGATCTGCTTTTGTGATATCGCGTCCATTAAACTGGACAGTGAGAACTGTACTTAAAGCTGCTGCCTTAGAAGCTGCTGCTTTCTTAGCTGCCGGCTTCTTTGCTGCAGGTTTTTTAGCCGTTGTAGCCTTCTTTGCCGCTGCCGGTTTCTTTGCTGCAGGCTTGGCAGCTGTCGTCTTTGAAGCTGCCGCTTTCTTCTCTATAGGCTTTGCAGCAGGTGCCTTCTTAGCTGCAGCAGGTTTTGCGGCTGCCTTTTTAGCTGCCGGCTTCTTTGCTGCAGGCTTTTTAGCCGTTGTAGTCTTCTTTGCTGTTGCAGACTTCTTTGCTGTATCATCCTTATTTGCTGCCGCAGCTGCTTCTGCTTTCTGTTTTGCCTTCGGTTCTTCAATGGAGTTGATCTTCACCACTCCGTCTGCAGGCTTCTCGTTTGCTGCGGAAGCGACTGCCCTTTTAATGATTGCCATTGTTTTCTCCCTTCCAAATCAATGAACAAAAAATAATTATTTTCTGCGGTTAGTGTAGTCCAAACGCATGATATTGTCAACAAAAACCGTTATTTTTTCTCCGGTTCGGGGTAATCTATGCCGAATGTTTCAACTGTGACGCTTTTTATCTTTTGCTCTGAAAGCGGTCTGTCATTCCAGTCTGTCTCAGTTTCAGCTATCGAATTTACAACGTCCATTCCTTCTATGACTTTTCCAAATGCCGCATATTCTCCGTCAAGATGAGGTGAGTTTTTGTGCATAACAAAAAACTGGGAACCAGCGCTGTCCGGCTCCATGGCCCGTGCCATGGAGAGAACTCCCGCTGAATGCTTCAGATCATTCCTGAACCCGTTATTTGAAAACTCTCCTTTAATGGAATAGCCGGGTCCTCCCATACCTGTGCCGTCGGGATCTCCTCCCTGTATCATGAACCCTTTTATCACTCTGTGAAATATAACCCCGTCGTAGAATTTTTTTGAAATAAGTGAAATAAAATTATTCACTGTATTGGGTGCGATATCAGGATAAAGCTCCGCCTTGAATCCCTTTCCGTCCTCCATAGTAAAGGTAACTACGGGGTTTTTCTTCTCGTCTGCCATCTTAATTCCCTCCGTTCATTATTTGTTCATAATTCATTAAAAAAAGATTTATGTATACAAAATTATTTATTAACTTTCAATCATTATACTAGGTATCATAAAAGAAATAAATAAAAAAGACAGCTTCGTTATTACAAAAACTTTTTCATAAAAATGCCCGGTATCCGAAGGATGCCGGGCTCCTCCCTTTTTTACGACCTTTTCACATACAAATCTTCAAAATAAATGACCCACGCCAAAAGGCGTGGGTCGGCATATATATGCTTTTTAAATTCAAGCCTTTCCGTCTGATCCGAGAACATTCTTGATCTTGTGGGATACCATATCCTTGACAGCCTGACGTGCCGGCTTTAAGTACTGGCGGGGATCAAAGTGATCCGGATGCTCAGCAAAATACTTACGGATATTGCCAGTCATGGCAAGACGGATATCGGAATCAATATTGATCTTACATACAGCAAGCTCAGCTGCCTTACGGAGCTGCTCCTCGGGGATACCGACTGTATCAGGCATGTTTCCGCCATAGGTATTTACCATCTTGACGAACTCCTGCGGTACGGATGATGAGCCGTGAAGAACGATCGGGAACCCGGGAAGTCTCTTTATGCACTCTTCAAGCACATCGAAACGAAGGGGCGGCGGAACAAGAACGCCATCCGCGTTTCTCGTGCACTGCTCGGCAGTAAACTTGTATGCGCCGTGCGATGTTCCGATAGCGATAGCAAGAGAGTCACAGCCTGTTTTTGAAACGAACTCTTCTACCTCTTCGGGACGTGTGTAGGATTCTTTTCCTGCCTCAACAACGACCTCGTCCTCTATTCCTGCAAGCGTTCCAAGCTCTGCCTCAACCACTACTCCGTGATCATGCGCATACTCAACGACCTGCTTTGTCAGAGCGATATTATCCTCGAAGCTCTTTGATGAAGCATCTATCATTACGGAAGTAAATCCGCCGTCAATGCAGTCCTTACAAAGCTCAAATGTATCACCGTGATCCAGATGAAGAACGATAGGGATGTCGGGATGCTCAATAACCGCAGCCTCTACCAGCTTGGTAAGATATGTGTGGTTTGCGTACGCTCTTGCACCCTTGGATACCTGAAGGATGACCGGGCTCTTCAGCTCGTCAGCCGCCTCTGTGATCCCCTGTACGATCTCCATGTTGTTCACATTGAATGCTCCTACCGCGTATCCGCCGTTGTAGGCCTTTTTAAACATCTCTGTACTTGTAACTAATGCCATAACTCTTCTCCTTTTTTATTTATTTTTCAGATACCGCACCCTGCGGCATCCCGTGTACAACTAAACCAGTATACCATAAAAAACAGAAAAAACCCACTAAACCGTTCAGCCAGTGGTCAGAAATTCCTGCAGCCTCTTAAGCGCCTCATTTTCATCATGTCCGTCTGCGGAAATAGCTACCTCGGTTCCGTTCGTAAGCGTCAGCGTCATCATGCCCATGATGGATTTTGCATTTACATGCTTCTCCTCGCAGTCAATGTATATCTTTGAATCAAACTGACTTGCGGTCTGAACCAGAAAAGCTATGGGTCTGGCATCCCTGTCGTCTCTTACATTGACTACCACTTCACATTTTTTCATAAAACTCTCCTCTACTACTTATTTACAGGCTCTTAGCCTGTCGGCATACTCGCGTATCTTTCTGAGCCGGTGATTTACCCCTGACTTTCCCAGGGGCGGTTCCATGCTTTCCCCGAGACTCTTCAGTGTAGCATCCGGATATTCCATCCGTATCTCAGCTATCTCTCTGAGTACTTTTGGCAGCTGTCTGAGTCCGCCATGCGACTCTATGTATTGTATATCATCTATATCCTTTACCGCTGCTCCGACCGTTCTCTCGATATTCGCGGTTTCAAAATTCACCCTTCTGTTCACGGAATTTCTCATATCTTTCAGGATAAGAGAATTTTCCATTTTCATCATAGCGCTGACAGCGCCGACACATCCCAGAAAATCCGCTATGGTTTCCCTGTCTTTGAGATAGACGATGTGCTTTTCTTTTCTGTGTGATATTTTTGCCGCAAATCCCTGGCTTTTCATCAGCCACAAAACCCGCTCCGCCTCCCGGGGATCATCGCATGCGATTTCCAGATGATAGCTGGTATCCGGATCATTAACCGATCCCTTGTGCAAAAAAATACCTGCCAGCTCCAAATCCGGATT
>JAFUWM010000030.1 GCA_017483425.1 Lachnospiraceae bacterium
CAAGGGGGAAGATGATGGCCGCTATCAGGCCGGCTTTCAGCTCTCCTCCCATGGCGTTTGCTACGAAGCCTACGACTGAGGGACCTGAGGAGCATCCGACATCTCCCGCGAGAGCCAGAAGCGCAAACATAGCGGTACCGCCGCCGGGGATGCCCAATGAGGACATACTGAAGGTGCCGGGCCAGAAAACACCTACCGAGAAACCGCACATGGCACATCCGATCACGTTTAGTATGGGCTTTCCGGGCAAGATTGCCAGTACATAACTTAATATACACAGCATGGAGCTTCCCATGATAGCTTTTTTCAGGGGAAGTTTGTCAGCAAATTTCCCATATAAGGCTCTTGAAGTACCCATAAGGGCCGCAAACATGCAGGGGCCTGCAAGATCACTTAATGTCTTTGAAAGTCCCAGAGAACGCTCAGCAAAGGCTGAAGCCCACTGACTCATTGCCTGCTCGGAGGCTCCCGCGCAGAGCATCAGTACGAAAAGCAGCCAGAAAATCTTATTCTTAATAAGCCCGCCAGGAGGCTGCGCCTCCTGATCCTCCGCTACTATCGGAAAAAGCGGAACAAGCGCGAAATAGAATACATTGCAGGCCGGCACGAGTGCCCATATGACTGCAAGTATATGCCAGTTTTCAATCCCAAACAAAGTGAAAAATACCGTGGACATTATGACCAGAAAAAGGTGTCCCCAGCAGTAGAACGAATGCAGCAGGCTCATGGCGGCTTCTTTTCCCTCTGTAGGGCAGGATTCCACTATAGGGCTTATGAGCACCTCTATGATTCCTCCGCCTACCGCATAGAGGACTACCGCTATTATGATGCCCGTAAACGGTTCGGATGCGATCTCAGGAAAAACCGAAAGTCCTATAAGGCCGGCGGCTGCAAATATATGCGCGGCTATGATCGATATACGGTATCCTATCTTATCCACTACCCTGGCCGATAAAAGATCCACTGCAAGCTGCACCGCGAAGTTCACCGTGGTTATGAGCGTTATCCTGTCAAGCCCAAGCTTATACTCCGACATAAAAGTAAGGAACAGCAGAGGCGCGAAGTTATTGACGATCGCCTGTGTGATGTAGCCTGTATAGCTTGCATATATAGTATGTTTATAATCAGTCTTTATTTTTGTAAGCATCGGTAAACACATCCATTATGAGAGGAATAATAACCGAAATGCCTGGCGGGCGCAAGACCTTATGCGCGGTTAAACATCTAACCTTAATGCAGGATAAAACACTTTAAGTCAATTTTGAAAATAACCACATTTGTGATATTATTTAGGGTTGATACGCTGAATAGATAAGGAAAAAATTTAAGAGGTTTATATGGACAGGATATACCAGCTTGGCATAGATATAGGCTCGACAACGGTGAAGGTCGCGCTGATGGATGAAGACATGAACATACTCTTCTCAGATTACCGCAGGCACTTCGCGAACATAAAGGAGACGCTGGCGGAGCTTATATCGGATGCTTTCAATATAACGGGCGATGTAAATGTCGCGCCGATGATAACGGGCTCAGGCGGACTTACGCTTGCTAACGCGATAAATGTTCCATTCACCCAGGAGGTCGTCGCCGTTGCGACAGCGCTAAAACACTACGCCCCGCAGACCGATGTGGCTATAGAGCTTGGCGGTGAGGATGCCAAGATCATATATTTCGAGGACGGTAACGTCGAGCAGAGGATGAACGGTATCTGTGCCGGCGGTACGGGCTCCTTTATCGACCAGATGGCATCCCTGCTGCAGACGGACGCCACGGGATTAAACGAGCTTGCAAGGGATTACGGATCGCTGTATACGATTGCCGCGCGTTGTGAAGTCTTCGCGAAATCCGATATCCAGCCCCTGATAAACGAGGGCGCGAGAAAAGAGGATCTGGCGGCTTCGATATTTCAGGCTGTTGTCAATCAGACTATTTCCGGCCTTGCCTGCGGTAAGCCCATAAGGGGACATGTGGCTTTCCTCGGAGGTCCGCTTCACTTCCTGCCGGAGCTCAGGAACGCGTTTGTCCGTACACTAAAGCTTGACAGTGTGCATGCGATAATACCGGATAATTCACATCTTTTTGCGGCCATAGGTTCCGCGATGAATCACGACGACAAACACACGAGACCTCTGTCATCCCTGGTCGAAGCCCTTAATTCCCCTATCCATCTGGAATTTGAGGTCGCAAGGATGGAGCCTCTCTTTGCGGATGAAAAGGAATATAAAAGATTCACGGACAGGCATGACCGCGCAAAGGTCAGGAAGGCCTCGCTTTCTTCCTACAAAGGAAATGCCTACCTCGGCATAGATGCGGGCTCTACCACGACCAAGTGCGCCCTTATATCAGAAAAAGGGGATCTCCTGTACTCCTATTATTCAAATAATAACGGCTCGCCTCTTATGACAGCGATTAACGCGATGAAGGAGATTTACAACAAAAAACCGTCAGAGGTTAAGATCGCTGGTGCCTGCTCCACAGGCTACGGTGAGGCTCTGATCAAATCCGCCCTGCAGCTTGATGAGGGTGAAGTAGAGACTGTAGCGCATTACTACGCTGCGGCGCATTTCCGTCCCGATGTGGACTGCATACTGGATATCGGCGG
>JAFUWM010000374.1 GCA_017483425.1 Lachnospiraceae bacterium
GCCCGGTATACCATAAAGAGCAGAAAGGTTATGATACTGTGCCTTGTCGTTAATTTTGGAATACTTGCTGTTCTTAAATATTCGGCATTTGCTATTGCCAATATAAATCTGTTTAAGCTGACTTTTTTTCACAGTATTGATTTCATAAGTATACCAAAGTGGGTACTGCCGCTGGGACTCTCATTTTACACTTTTCAGTCTATGGGATACATAATAGATATCCATTACAGAAGAACGGATGCGGAGAAAAATCCGCTTAAGCTTGCCCTTTTTGTCTCCTTTTTCCCTCAGATCGTACAAGGCCCTATAGGAAGACACGCAGAGCTGTCAAAAACGCTCTACGGAGGAAATCTTTTTGACTGGCAAAATATGGTACATGGAGGGCTATTTATTGTTTCGGGGCTTTTTAAAAAGCTTATCATAGCTGACAGGACGGCTTCTTTTATAACAAATGCGTTCAATCTGTATGAGAGTACTGACGGAGGGTATTTGCTCATAGCTCTTTTTCTTTATTCATTCCAGCTCTATGCTGATTTCTCAGGAGGTATAGATATTGCGACAGGTGTCGCCCGATGCTTTGGGGTGGTTCTTGCGCCGAATTTTGAAAGACCGTTTTTTGCCAGATCCGTAAGTGAGTACTGGAGAAGATGGCATATCTCCCTTTCCGACTGGTTCAGAGACTTTGTCTTTTATCCTGTAGCAGTTTCCAAGAAGATGATGAAGCATGGGAAATGGATTGAGGAACATATCAACGGTTTTCTTGGAAAACGCTATACGTTATATGTGGCTACGGCGGTAGTGTGGTTTACGACCGGACTATGGCATGGCGCTGAATGGAGATATGTAGTGTGGGGATTACTTAACGGATTGATCATGTGTGTTTCTGCAGAGCTTGAACCGGTTTATGCTATTATAAACAAAAAGCTGGGCTGGGGTGATGAAAATAAGCTTCATAAAGGGTTTTCGGCACTCAGGACATTCTGTATTATCACTTTCCTGAGGCTTTTTGATCTTTCGCACAAGGGGATAGGACAGGTAAATGCTGTTTTTACAAAAATATTTACGGCATTTGGGCATGTCAGTATACGGGGGATAGATGACTTAGGCCTCCCGGAAAAGGAATTAAAAATTGCGCTTGCAGGGTGTTTGATACTGATGCTTGCGGAAGTCATTGAGGAAAGGGAGAGTATATATTCCAGACTCAGACGGTTTCCGGAAGCCGTGACGTGGATTTTGTTTATTGTATCTGTGGGCATTATAGTGATATACGGATACTATGGACTGGGCTATGACGCGAGTGATTTTATTTATATGCAGTTCTGATCACAGGGAGGATCAATGAATTATAAGGGAATTGTAAAGCTTATGGCAGCCATACTGATTGGCGTTATTCTGCTGTATGTCTTAAGCCTGGTGTTTTCACCTAAGTATATCTCTGAAAATCAGGAAGGAAGGATAACTGCAGAGTTTTATCGTGAGACTACGGATCTGGATGTTGTGTTTTTCGGAACATCCACTTCTTACTGCAGTATAGCTCCGCCATACTTATGGCACCGGTATGGCTTTACTTCTTATACAAGGGCGTGTGATTCTGAAACAATGTGGCAGACTTACTATCTGCTTCGGGATACTGTAAAATACAACAAGCCGGATGTTGTTGTTTGTGATATGAGCGGAATAAAGTTCGGGGAAGAATTTGTCGAAGAGCCTGCAAACAGAAAAATAATGGACGGGATGCGGTTTTCCGCGGATAAGCTTAAGTGCGCTAGAGTATCAATGCATGAAGATGAAAGTCTGCCTTCATATGTTTTTCCGGTTTTCAGATTTCACTCCAGATGGCAGGAGCTTAAGGACGAGGATTTCTTATATGCTTTTCATAAGCCGGATGTGACACATGACGGATACCTGATGTCATTTGACCACACTGCGGAAGAGGGGGAGGGCGGACCTGAGGAAGGTGATGTGAAGCTTCCGGACAAAGCAAAGGAGTATCTGGTAAAGATAGCAGATTACTGTGAGGAGCAGGGGATCACTCTTATGCTGATCAAGACTCCGACGTATATAAACTGGTATCAAAGCTATGATAGTGAAATAAATGAAATTGCCGGGCGTTTTGGCATCAGCTATATTAATTTTGATTATTATAAGGAAGATATAGGTCTTGTCAGATCAGAGGATTACATTGACGGGCACAGCCATCTTAATATATATGGCTCGGAGAAATTCTGCGATTATATGGGAGCATATATTAAAGAGCAGACAGATATCCCGGATCACAGGGAAGACGAAGTGTATGCTTCTGTCTGGGATGGAAAGTATGATGCCTATGAAACCGGGATTTTATCAGGACAGGACAAGGGTTTTACCACGGAATCTTATTAGTGTATAATCTTTAATATTATGTTTATGCCATCAGGTTTTAAAAAAACAGATATGATTCTTTGGGTCACGGTCATATATTACATCGTGTTTTCATTTATCCACCTTGATTCTGAAATAGCACAGGAATGGGGCTTCATATATGGCATTCCATGGAGGATAAACAGTATATGTGTTGTGATAGTCAGCGCATATGCCGTATTTACGGTTCTGGAGGAAAAGGACAGGCGTAAAAAGGCGTTTTTTTTAGTGCTGGATGTATTTAGCATTGTATTCGGATGGGAACTTATCCTTCTCATGGTGGCAATGGCACACAGATCCATGAAAGAGTGGATGCCTGCAGCTCTCGTGGCGGGACTTTCCACCTTTGGATTAACCATGCTTTGCGCATTCACCGGATTGATAGATATAAATGGTCATAATGCCAGGCGACTCGCTTTTGGAATGGTAAACAGAACTAATTTTGCTTTTGCGGTTTTGTTCTTTATAATTTCGTTCAGTATCATAAGAGGCGGTTACCTTAAATATTATGAATACGCAGTTCTTTTTCTTTTTATCATAGCCACTTTTTATCATGTTACGGCAAAAAATGCCATGGTCTGTATGACACTGTTTGTTTTATTATGTCTTTCAGGTCAGATTTATGACAGGCTGCCGGGTGAGAAAAAGGGGATAGGCAATTGCTTCAGGTTGATGCAGAAATACTTTTTGGATTATGCTTTTGTGCTTTCGTATGTATTGTACAGAATAGTTGTTTATTACAGAAAGTATTTTGAGAAAATGAAGGATACAATCCCGTGGATCCGCACCTTTATATACCGGCTGAATATAGGCGCTGAGACAGTAGAGATGCCGATAACTCTTTTCGGACAATGGGTGAGGGAGTCCGGTAACAGTGAGGATTATTACGTTATGGACTCATTTTTCGCAAAAACTCCTGTAAGAAACGGTCTGGTGTATTTTGTTCTTATCATGGGAATCTTTACGTACTTTTTGATAAGAGCCAGGCGGAGCGGGCAGAGAACCATATATTTTGCTTTTTTGGTCATGGCATTGTACGCCATAACCGATCCGACTTTAGTGAATGTCTCATATAATTTTATAGTCGCACTGCCCTTTGCAGCGTGGGACATAAAATCCACGTACGGATCAAAACCGGTCGGGGAAGATCATGAATATTAAACTGTATGACTTGTTTTGTAAATTCATATCATATCTCAGCATTCTAATCCTGAGTGTATTAACGATGTTTTCGGTCATAAGTACTACCTATGTTGATTCCTATGACAGAGTGTTTTACTTTGGAGATCACGCATATATACATGGGATAGCTATAATTTTGCTTTTGGCGTTGGGTTACGTGTTCCGTACCAAATTCAGATTCAAAGTGACGGACAGAATCCTGATAACGGCTCTTACGATAATGACAGCTATCGTTGCAATATATATTACTCTTACAAATCTGGTTCCGAGATTTGATCAGAGAGCGGTAAGATCAGTTGCGGGTAATCTGGTATACGGTATTACGGACGATTTCCTGCCGGGAGGATATGGCGAAATATATCCTTATAATCACGGAATAATACTGTTTTATGAATTTATAATACGTGTGTCGGGATATGACAATTATATAGTGATGCAGTATATAAATCTTTTCTTTATGGTGCTTACACAGATAGCACTGTATTTCGTTATGAAGAGGATCACCTGCTATTTCAGGGAGATATCGCTGGGATTAATCATATTTATTCCATATTGGGGATATGCTACTTTCCTGTACGGAAATATACCGGGATTTTGTATGGGTATGTGGGCGCTGTATTTTTCTCTTGTTTTTTTGGAAGAATTTAGAATGTATGAGGCAATAGCGGCAGGAATACTTATGTCTGCGGCATTCAGGTTTAAGGAAAATTTTGCCATATTGGCCATTGCAATCGCCATACTTGCGCTGTGCGAGGTAATAAAAAGTCATAAATATAAAGGTTTGCTGCTGATTGCTGCAATGGTTTTTTTTATCGGTATAAGTGGATTTGCAGTGAATAGAATACTGGAGACAGAGGCACATTATCACCCGGGCAAAGGCATACCGGGACTTCCATACATAGCTATGGGACTTCATGAGCATGAAAGCAGGGGAGCGGGATGGCATGATAATTATCCGGAGGTTACTTATGAAGATGTAGGATACGATATTACGCAGTCTATTCAGCTTGCAAAGGAAGATATAGCGGGTTCCATAGACAATTTCAGGCAGCATCCTAAGTACATGGCTGGTTTTTTTGTCAGGAAGATAGCATCCATGTGGAATGATCCTACATATTATTCATGGACGCTTCAGCAGGGTCGTGATAATTACTGGGACAGAGTATTATTTTTGCCCGGAATTAAACTGGTGTACGGAATAATGAATGTGATGCAGACTTTCCTGTATTTTTTCGCACTTTTGTATTTTATTTTCAACAGGAACAATAATGATTTTAAGCAGTTATTTTTTGTGATTTTTTTTATTGGAGGCTTTTTGTGCCATATATTGTGGGAAGCACATTGTCAGTATGCCTTGTTTTACGCAATGGGTCTCGCAACATATAGTACCGAAGGTATAGCGCTGTCCTGTAAAAGGATAATTAAAATGGAGCAAAAAGAAAGGATCAGAGCGGCTATAGTTTGTGCTATTGTGTGTATGATCCTGTCCGTTCCGGCCATGACTTCAGTTTTGACATTGAACCGGAGCGGAGCAGGGCTGGGTTTTATTGAGGGAATATAAATGAAAATAAAGGACAGGATTAAAAACAGCGATATAATACAGGCTATTTTGGTCAATGCCTTGATATTGGCTGCGTTTACGATAATAATGAGGCCTTATCTGGAAAATGAGGCGGATATTATCATGCAGGAACTGGTTTGTGGGGATTATGAAGCGGGGATTCCCAGCAGCTCCATTTTATTCAGTCATTTTCTTATAGGGGCTATACTTTCGGGGCTGATAAGGGTAATGCCGTTTGTGCCGTGGTATATGGTTATGCATTGGATATGCTGTTTTTCTGCGTTGTCTGTCATAGGGACGATCTCTTTTATAAGGAGCAGGGGATATACCGGCAAATTCCTGACGACGGGGGTGCTGGTATATCTCGGATTTGAGTGCTATGTGACTCCCGGCTATCTGAAGACTGCGACAATGCTTTCTGTTGCAAGCGTATATCTGATTTTGCATATGATGAATATGGAAAGCAGAAGAAAACTTTGTATTGTGCTTGCAGTTATAACCGGGGTTCTGGCATCAATGTTTTCTTTTTTTACTTTTGTGGCCATGTTTATTATATGCGCAATACTTTCCGTTGTTTATCTTATCATATCAGGGGCATTTGCTGATAAGAAAGCCTTTATAAGGGCATTTGTTACTGCGGTGGTTACTGCAGGAGCGATTTTTGTGGTCGCAGCCGGCTTGTACTATTTTGACAGGCTGCACTATTTTAAGGATCCTTCGCTTTCCGCATCCATTGCTTACCGTCTGGCATATGAGAAATGTCTGTCTTACGGGGTGCCCTACTTTAAGTTCAGGGATGATGAGATTGCGGCTGCCCGCGATGCCATGAAAAGACTGGGAGCGCTCGATCCAGACCTTGTAGATACAAATGAGCGCCTTTTGTATATGGCCGGAACGAAATTAAACCTGACAATATACGAGATAAGGAATTTTATCCAATTTGAGCCTGAAAATATGTCACATCTGCCGTTAATTTACCTATGGGGATTTCTGGCATACATTATCGCCAGATATGGGGGGAAAAAAGGTCGCTCTGCCGTTGGAATATCGTCGCTGATTGGAATTATTATTCTTTTCATGATGAGACATTATCTGATCCTGGGATATTACAGGATGTATACTTTGGAGATCATTCCGTTTATATTTTTTTTCATGATGTTTTTTGGAGAAGCAGAGTATGCCCCCGATATTGCAGTCGATGAAAAGAAAATAAAGGCAATGTTTGCTGTCGATGTAGCGATGGTATGTTATCTGGCATTTTTTATATTTGGAGATGATTTTCCCGTAGCGAAGAATACAGTCCCTCAGACGGAGACGCTTTACATCGAAGATGACAGTGTATCCCAAGAGGACGATATGCCCACAGACAATTGACATAAGCGGGCTTTAGGTGAGATAATTAAGTACTTGGGCTATTAGCTCAGCTGGGAGAGCGCCAGGTTCGCAATCTGGAGGTCAGGGGTTCGATCCCCCTATGGTCCATACCGCAAAGCCGCTAAATTAGCGGCTTTTTATTTTTCCGTGTGCACTTTTTTCGTTTCCGAGTGTGACGCCGTTCATATGATCGGCCATTTTTCTGGAATAATATTCCGACATGGAAGTTATATTATTTTGATAGACAGACTTCATGACGCTCCCGCCTCTTTGCCAGCCGCCCATATCTGCGGTATATATGTCCGGGATACCGAGCACGGCGGCGGAGCTTGCGAAATAGTGTCTCAGATCATGGAAACGGATCCCTTTGAGGTCGAGGCTGTCACGGAGCTCTGCAAACTGCTTGGATATGGTGGAAGGTCTCACGGGATCTATCCGCCCCTCACCTTCGCCTATCAGATCAAGCAGGAATCCGGGAAGGCGGACATATCTATCTCCGTCCTCGGTCTTTGGCATTTCCTTAGTGACCCACCTGCCGTTGCGGCCCCTTACCACGTCCC